>NZ_JBFUIT010000204.1:0-7338 GCF_056401735.1 Luteibacter sp. P4_D7_3 | reverse complement strand
CATGAGCGCCAGGGCGCGTTCGTCGGATACCTCGAAATGCGCGGCCCCGGCGACCTTGTCCAACTGGTGCAGGTAGTAGGGCAGCACGCCGGCAGCGAACGACCGCTCGCACAACGCAACGAGGGTATCGGCGTTGTCGTTCACTTCCTTTAGCAGCACCGACTGGTTGAGCAGGGTGGCGCCTGCCGCCCGGAGGCGGGCGCAGGCGGCATCCACCGTGCCATCGAACTCGTTGGCGTGATTGGCATGCAGAACGACCACCTTCTGCAGGGGTAGGGCAGCCAGCCAGTCCGTGAAGTCGTTGTCGATGCGCTCGGGCAGCACCACCGGCAGGCGGGTGTGGATGCGCAGGCGGATCACGTGCGGCATGTCCGCCAGCCCACGCGTGAGTTCCGCGAGCTTGTGCGTGGCCAGCGATAGCGGGTCCCCGCCCGACAGGATCAGTTCCCGGATGCTTGGGTCCGCCTTGACATGGGCCAGGGCGTCACGCCACTGGGCTGCTGCCGCGATTTCCTCGCCGTAGGGAAAATGGCGGCGGAAGCAGTAACGGCAGTTGACGGCGCAGCTGCCGCTGGCGATCAGCAGGGCGCGGCCGTCGTACTTGTGGAGCAGGCCGTGGCCGGCCCGCGAGGCCATGTCGCCCACGGCGTCCACCGTGAAGCCCGCGACCACGTCGTGCTCGGCACGGCGCGGCAGCACCTGGAGGAGCAGGGGGTCGGTGGGGTCGCCGTGGCGCATGCGGGCCACGAAACCCCGCGGGACGCGCAGCGGAAAGCCAGCATCGTCCGGCGGCAGGAGGTCGGTCCGATGGCCGAGACCTACGGCCTGCAGCAGTTCTCGCGCGTTCGTAATGGCGTCCCGCCATAGCTCGCGCCACCCCGTAACGGGCGACGATAGGCGGGAAGTAGGGCTTGCGGTTATCATTGCGGACCTTGGATCGGGCTCTGCAGCCCGTGACAGACCCTATTTTAGCCGCCCAGCGGGGCGGATATAACTCTGGAGCAGATACAGATGGGCATGCTTGGCCTCAACGACGTCAAAACGGGCAAGAAGATCATCCACAACGGCGATCCCTGGATCATCACCGAAGCGGAGTTCGTCAAGCCGGGCAAGGGCCAGGCGTTCACGCGCATTCGTATCCGTAACCTCAAGGACGGCCGCACGACCGAGCAGACGCTCAAGTCGAGCGATTCGTATGAAGAGGCCGACGCCGTCGACACCGATGCCAACTTCTCGTACGTGGAAGGCACCGGCAACGAGCGCGAGTGGATCTTCATGCAGAGCGAGACGTTCGAGCAGCACCGCGCCAGCCTCGCCGCCATGGGCGATGCCTGGAAGTGGCTGAAGGGCGAGGAAGAGTGCGTCGTCACCCTGTTCAACGGCAACATCATCGCTGTGCAGGCGCCGAAGTTCGTCGAGCTCAAGATCACCGAGACCGATCCGGGCGTCCGCGGCGACACCTCGGGCGGCGGCGGCAAGCCGGCCACCCTGGAAACCGGCGCCGTGGTTCGCGTTCCGCTCTTCGTCAACCAGGACGAAATCATCAAGGTCGATACGCGCACTGGCGAGTACGACAGCCGCGTCAAGTAAGGCGCAGCGTCTGATGCATCGATCGGCACGGCTGCCCTCCCGGGCGCCGTGCCGTTTTTTTTACGCTTCCCTGAGGCAGCAATGACTTCCAGCCCTACTGACATCGACCTCCTCATCGAAGCCCGCTGGGTCGTCCCCATCGAACCACACGCCGTGGTCCTCGACGAGCACGCGGTTGCTATCAACGGCGGCGAAATCCTGGCGATCCTGCCGATTGCCGACGCGCGTGTAGCTTACGCACCCCGCGAGCGCATCGAGCTGCCTGAGCATGCACTCATGCCGGGCCTGATCAACGCCCACACGCACAATCCGATGACCCTGCTGCGGGGTCTCGCGGACGACTTGCCGCTGATGACCTGGTTGCAGGAGCACATCTGGCCGGCCGAGGCACGCGTGATGGGTCCGGACTTCATCCGCGATGGCGTCGAGCTGGCCGTAGCCGAGATGATCCGCGGCGGCACGACCTGCGCCAACGAAAATTATTTCTTCCCCGACGTCATCGCCGCGACCTACAAGCAAATGGGTTTTCGCGCGGTGATCGGCCTGCCGGTGATCGACTTCCCCACGCCGTGGGCGAAGACCTCCGACGAATACTTCAGCCGCGCGCTCGAAGTGCACGAGTCGCTCAAGGCCGAGCCGCTGCTGACTACGGCCTTCGTGCCGCATGCGCCGTACACCGTTTCCGACGAGAACTTCGTGCGCATCCGCGACCTGGCCAACGAGCTCGACATCCCCATCCACCTGCACACGCACGAGACYGCGCTGGAAGTGCAGCAGGGCAAGGACAAGGACGGCGTGCGTCCGTTCGAGCGGCTGCAGAAGCTTGGTATCGTGACCGACCGTCTGGTCGCCGTGCACATGACCCAGCTCAACGACGACGAAATCGCCGCCTGCGCGGCGGCCGGCGTGTCGGTAGTGCATTGCCCGGAATCCAACCTCAAGCTGGCCTCCGGCTTCTGCCCGGCGGAAAAGCTGCGCGCTGCGGGCGTCAATGTCTGCATCGGCACCGATGGCTGTGCCTCGAACAACGATCTGGACATGTTCGGCGAGATGCGCACGGCAGCGCTCCTGGCCAAGGCCGTCGCCGGGGACGCGGCGGCGTTCGACGCCGCGTTTGCCCTGCGCGCCGCCACGCTCAATGGCGCGAAGGCGATTGGCCTGGGCGACCGCATCGGCTCCATCGAGCCGGGCAAGCGCGCCGACCTGACCGCCGTGCGTCTCGACGCGCTCGAAACGCAGCCGCTCTATCATGTCGCGTCGCAGCTGGTGTATGCCACGGGCCGTCATCAGGTCAGCGATGTGTGGATCGATGGCCAGCGCAAACTCGCCGATGGTGAACTGGTCGGCATCGACAAGGCGCGCATCCTCTCCAAGGCGCGCGCCTGGCGCGAGATCATTGCCTCCGAGGAGGAAGCGTGAGCGATTCAGAGCACCTGTACCTCGTCCTCGTCATGCGGACGCCGGCCTTCCAGGCGGCCGCGGGGGACGCGCACCAGGCTTTTCTCGCCGGCCTTATCGCAAAGCATCAGCTTGAGATGACCGGCCCGTTCACCGACGGTACGGGCGGCGCATACATCGTGCGTGCCCCCGACCTGGCCGCGGCGACGGCGCTCGCGCACAGCGATCCCCTGCACTCCAGTGGATCGTCCACGCTCACTGTTCACGAATGGCGCGTGCGTCGCTTCGCGCCCGAGGGCTGAACCATGCAAACCAACGCCAATGTCAGCGCGGAAGAGATCGCGCGCTTCGAGAAACTCGCCGCGCGCTGGTGGGATCCCGATGGTGAGTCCCGTCCGCTGCACGACCTGAACCCGGTGCGCGCGGCTTACGTTTCCGCTCGCGTGAACCTGCGCGGCGCCAGGGTGGTCGATGTCGGTTGTGGTGGTGGCCTGTTGAGCGAAGCGCTCGCGCGTGCCGGCGCCCAGGTGACCGCCATCGATCTCGGCGCCAAGCTGATCGAGATCGCCAAGCTGCACCTTTTCGAATCGAACCTGCAGGTGGACTACCGCGTGCAGTCGTCGACGGAGCTGGCGGAGGCCGAGCCGGCGTCGTTCGATGCGGTCTGCTGCATGGAGATGATCGAACACGTGCCCGATCCGGCCGCCCTGATCGGTGACCTCGCCCGCCTGCTGAAGCCGGGCGGCCAGCTGTTCCTGTCGACGCTCAACCGCACCCCGGCCGCTTTCGGCGCTGCCATCCTTGGTGCCGAGTACCTGATGCGCCTGCTGCCGCGCGGCACCCATCACTACGCGCAGTTCCTCAAGCCTTCGGAAGTGGCCGGCATGTTGCGTCGCTTCGACCTCGAGCTCGAGGACATCAAGGGCCTTGCCTACAACCCGCTCACGCGCAACGCGAGCCTGTCGTCGAATACGGCAGTGAACTACGTCCTCAGCGCGAGGAAGCTCGGGTGAAGCGCTTGCCGTTCACGCTGGACGGGGTGTTCTTCGACCTCGACGGGACCCTGCTCGATAGTGCCCTCGACCTGCATGGGGCCCTGGTCGACCTATGTGCGGAGCAGGGCATCGCACCGCCCCCTTACGAGCAGGTGCGACCGGTGGTCTCGCGCGGTTCGCGCGCGATCATCGCGGTGGGCTTTCCCGGTATCGATGCCGAGCGCGTGCTGGCGCTGGTCCCGCGCTACCTCGACATCTACGAAGCGACCATGGCCCGGCACACCGTGCCATTCGACGGTGTCGAAGCCATGCTCGCCGGGCTGGACGCCGCTGGCCGTCGCTGGGGYATCGTCACCAACAAGCCAGGCTTCCTGACCGACGGATTGCTGCCGCGGGCTGTGCCGCACTGGAATCCCGCCGCGGTGGTCTCCGGCGACGCGTTGCCAGTGAAGAAGCCGGACCCGGCACCCGTCCTCCACGCGTGTGCTCTCGCGGGATGCGATCCGGCGCGCTCGGTTTTCGTCGGCGACGATCGTCGCGACATCGAAGCCGGCCACGCCGCCGGTCTGTTCACCGTAGCCGTTCGCTGGGGCTATCTCGACGGCGGCGACCCGGACACCTGGGGTGCCGATGTCGTGCTCGACCGCGTGGACGAACTGGCTGCCCTGCTGGGTGTGCGGGAGATTCCTGCGTGACCGACGGTGCAACCCAGAGCTTTGTCGACAAATGGCTGGCAGTGCAGCCCCAGCAGCGGGTGGCCTTGCCCTTCGTCGACGTGTCCGTGCGCGACGCTCATGTGGCGCTGGCCGCGTTCGAGCAGGAACTGATCGCCTCGGCCTACGGCGTGCGCGAGCCGCAGGTCGCCGCGGCGAAACTTCAGTGGTGGGCCGAAGAATTGTCCGGTGCCGCTTCCAGTGGTGGGCGGCATCCGCTGACCAAGCAGCTGTTCGCCGACGAGCGTGCACGTCGCATTCCGGCCGATCGCTGGCTGGCGCCGGTGCTCGCCGCAATGGCCCAGCTGGAGCAGGGGACGCCGTCCGACTTCAACGCCCAGGTCACGGCCTCTCGCGGTATGCACGGGGCGCTGGCCGCGCTGGAGAACGCCTGGTGGTTCGGGGCGGACGCACCGGTGGAGGCCGCATCGCGCATCGCCACGTTGTCGCACCTGGTCTTCGCGTTGTCGCGCCTGGAACTCGATGCCGAGCGTGAGCGACTGCCGCTGCCCATGTCGCGGCTGGCCCGGCACGGCCTGTCGCGTGGCCAGCTGAAGGACGACACGCCGGCGCGGCGTGAAGCCCTCAAAGCCCAGCTGGGCGAGCTTGCGGCGGGCCTGCGCGAGGCCCTGGCGCTGGGTGAACCCCTCAGCACGTTTCGTGGTCTGGAGGGCCGTACAGCACTTTCGGCGGCGCGTGCGGCGGCCAAGGCAACCGAACCCTTCCGTGAACTGCACTTACGGCAGTCGCGCAGCGGACCGGCCACGGCCATCCGGGCCTGGCTGGCCGCCCGACATGCGGGGCGGTTCGGCTGAACGGACCGTTTCCATGCGCGGACCATTGAGCCAATCCTCAACATCCCCATTTCGGTCACGGTAAGCCGGAAACGGCACGTCCCCTTAGGATCACCCGATGTATATCCAAGATTCCCCGACCCGCCTGCTGCCCGATGTCGCGTCCCAGGAGCATGCCCTTGCCATTGGAACCCTCGACTGGGTCGGCATGGATGGCATGGAAATGCCGGTGCAGTTCGACGCCGGTGACGGCGATGTCCGGTCGACCGGCGCGCGCGTGGGTGCCTTCGTCAACCTGAACAAGCCGGAGGTCCGCGGCATTCACATGTCGCGCCTTTACCTGCTGGTGTCGGAGGCGCTCTCGGCCGGCCCGCTGACGATCGAAGGCGTTCGCGGCCTTCTCGGTTCGTTCCTCAGCTCGCACGAGGGTCTGTCCGACCACGCGAAGATCACCATCGGCTTTGAGCATCTGGTTCGCCGTCGCGCGTTGCGCAGCGACAACAGCGGCTGGCGCTCCTACCCGATCACCATCTGCGCGAATCTGAGCGACGGCAAATTCACGATCGAGATCACGACCGACGTGGTCTATTCGTCGACCTGCCCGGCGTCGGCGGCCCTCTCGCGCCAGCTCATCCAGGACAACTTCGCGAAGACGTTCTCCGCCGATAACGCCCTCGACCGCGACACCATCCTCGCCTGGCTGGGTACGGAGCAGGGCATCATCGCCACCCCGCACGCGCAGCGCAGCACGGCCACGATCCGCGTGCGTCCCTTGGGCGAAGGCGTGTTCCCGCTGATCGACATGATCGACAACGTCGAGGCCGCGCTCGGCACGCCGGTGCAGACGGCGGTCAAGCGCGCGGACGAGCAGGCCTTCGCGCTCGCCAATGGCAGCAACCTGATGTTTTGCGAGGATGCCGCCCGTCGCATCCAGAAGACCCTCGATGCCGACGAGCGCGTCGCCGACTTCCACGTGCGCGTGGCGCACCACGAAAGCCTGCACCCGCACGACGCCGTGGCGTTCGCTTCAAAGGTCCGCTGAAGGGTTGCGGGCTGTTGTCGGAAAAAGGCCCGCCATCAGGCGGGCCTTTTCGTTACTGGATGCCCGGCAACAGCAGTGGATCGAGCCGCACGCCGAACCAGTTGAATCCCCAGTGCACATGAGGCCCGGTCGCCCGGCCGGTCATGCCGGCTGCGCCGATCACGTCGCCCTGCTGCACGTGCTGTCCCACCTTCACGTCGATCCGCGACAGGTGCAGGAAGTTCGAGGACAGTCCGAAGCCGTGGTCGAGCAGCACGGTGCCGCCGGTGAGATACAGGTCGGGTTTGGCGAAGGTGATGATGCCGTCGGCCGGTGCCTTGACCGGCGTGCCCTGCGGTACGGCGATGTCCATGCCCGAATGCGGGGCCTTAGGGTCGCCGTTGTAGATCCGCTGGTTGCCAAAGCGCCCACTGATCCGGCCGGTGACCGGCCAGATGAAACCATGCGCGAAGTCCTCTCGGGCATCGTCGCGATTTCGTGCGGCGACCACTTCGGCTTGTTCGCGTTGGATGCGCGCCGCGATCTCCGGTGGCGGATTCACCGTCGCCGGCGGCACGCCTTCGACGCGTTCGATCGGCCAGTCGCGCGGCGTCACGTTGAGGCTGTGTCTGGTACCGCCGACCACGACGTCGATGGGGCCTTGCTCATCGCGGCCGGCGCCGAACACGAAGATCCCATCGGCACCGACATGGACGGGCTTGCCGGCCACGGTGACCCGGGATCCCGGCGCGGCATGGCCGATCACGAGACCACCTTGCGACACGCTGGAGGGCAGGTCGGTGACAGCGGCAGCGGCCGTGGTGGAG
>NZ_JBFUIT010000203.1:0-7350 GCF_056401735.1 Luteibacter sp. P4_D7_3 | reverse complement strand
GGTGGCAATGCCGCGCCGCACAAGCGCCGGCAACGGCCCACGGGACTATAATCCCCGTTTGGGTCCGCGCCGCGGACCGTCCCCACGACAATCCTGGATAACCATGCAGCAGACGATGAGAGCGCTGGTGAAGCGCAAGCCCGAACAGGGCATCTGGATGGAAGAAGTGCCGGTTCCGCAGGTCGGTCCGAACGAGGTCCTGATCAAGGTCGAGAAAACCGCCATCTGCGGTACCGACCTGCACATCTATAAGTGGGACGAGTGGTCCCAGCGCACCATCACCCCGGGCCTGACCATCGGCCACGAGTTCGTCGGCCGCGTGGTCGACATGGGCCCCGGCGTCACCGGCTACAAGATCGGCGATCGCGTATCGGCGGAAGGACATATCGTTTGCGGTCATTGCCGCAACTGCCGCGCTGGCCGCCAGCACCTTTGCCCGAACACGGTCGGCATCGGCGTGAACCGTAACGGCGCCTTCGCCGAATACATGACCATGCCGGCCTCGAACCTGTGGCCGATCCCGGATCAGATTCCGTCCGAGCTGGCCGCCTTCTTCGACCCGTACGGCAATGCCGCCCACTGCGCGCTGGAATTCGACCTGATCGGCGAAGACGTGCTGATCACGGGAGCGGGCCCGATCGGCATCATCGCCGCGGGCATCGCCAAGCACGTCGGCGCGCGTAACGTCGTCGTGACCGACGTCAACGACTATCGCCTGAAGCTGGCCGCCGATATGGGCGCCACGCGCGTCGTCAACGTCGCCAACCAGTCGCTCAAGGACGTGGTCAAGGACCTCCACATCGAGGGCTTCGACGTTGGCCTGGAGATGAGCGGCAACCCGCGTGCCTTCGGCGACATGCTCGACTGCATGTACCACGGCGGCAAGATCGCCATGCTCGGCATCATGCCGCGTGGCGCCGGCATCGACTGGGACAAGGTCATCTTCAAGGGCCTCACCCTGCAGGGTATCTACGGCCGCAAGATGTACGAGACCTGGTACAAGATGACCCAGATGGTGTTGACGGGCTTCCCGCTGCAGAAGGTGCTCACCCACCAGATCGCCATCGACGACTTCCAGAGGGGTTTCGACCTGATGGATGCAGGGCAGAGCGGCAAGGTCGTCTGCTCCTGGACCTGAGCCTCGCACGTGGCTGATATTCCGTAAGGCACCGCCCGCCCACGCATGCCCCCGACGAGTACACTTTCCGTCGGGGGCAATACAGTGAAGGGGCGGGAGTATGGATACACGCATCGCGTGGCGGAACATCCGCTGGGACAAGGGCCGCGACCAGGCTCTGGCCGTCTATCGGTCGCGCCGCAGCCGGCGCATCGGGCTCGGCGTCCTCATTGCCGTGATCCTCTTTGGCTTGCTGGGCTTCCTTGCCGCACCGTCGCTCATTCGCTCACAGATCGCTTCCCGCGCCAGCACCGCGCTCGGACGTCCGGTCACCGTCGGTGATGTCAGTCTGAACCCGTTCACCCTGAAGCTCGTCATCGAGCGCCTGCACATCGCCGAGGCCGACGGCCATACCGCGTTTGTCGATATCGACCGGCTCACCGCGAACGCCTCGTGGGCATCGCTGTTCCGGGCAGCACCGATCCTCGACGAATTGCGCATCGAGTCGCCGCGCGTGCACCTCCAGCGGACCGCGCCGCAGCGCTTCAACTTCACCGACATCCTCGAGCGTCTTTCGAGCCAGCCGGCGGCGCCGGATACGGGCCCGGCGCGTTTTGCCGTGTCGAACATCGCCCTGCACGGTGGTCAGATCGATTTCGACGACCGCCTCCTGAATGCGACGCATCGCGTCGATCACCTCGAGCTCGGCATCCCCTTCATCGCGAGCCTGCCCAGCGACACCGACATCTTCGTGCAGCCGCTGCTGGCAATGAACGTCGACGGCAGTCCGCTGAAAGCGCAGGGCCAGACCAAACCCTTCGCCAGCAGCCGCGAGTCGTCGATTACGTTCCGGCTCGATCACCTGGACCTCGCCCGCTACGTCGGTTTCGTTCCCACGCCGCTGCCCGTCGCCGTGCCGAGCGGCAAACTTTCCGGAGTCCTGGCCCTGAACTTCGTGATGGCCGAGGCGCATCCCAGCATCCGCCTCAACGGCCGGCTGGCGCTCGACGAACTGAAGGTCACCGGTAAGGACGGCGCGGCGATGCTGGAGCTGGCCCATGGCGACGCGGACCTCACCGTGCTCGAGCCGCTCACGTCCCGTTATCGGCTCGGCGCGGTGACCCTCGAGCGAGCATCGGTGCGCTATGCGAGCCTGCCGGGCGGGAAGAGCAATATCGACGCGCTCACGGCGCCGGGGCCGGCGACGCACGCGCCCCCTTCCGATGCCAAAGCGGCGCCCATGGATGTGCGCATCGACAGCCTCACGCTGAAGGATTCGCACCTCCAGTATGCGGACCTCTCCGGGCCTTCGCCCGCCCATCTGGATCTCGAACACATGCAAGGCAGCTTGCGTGGACTGAGCACGGTGAAGGCGCAGGCGGCGGCGCTGGATGTGTCGGCGCAGATGGCCGGTGGCTCCGTGTCGACGCAGGGTAAGGTGGATCTTCCCGCAGGCAGCTTCCTGGGCAAGCTCACCCTCAAGAATGTCTCGCTGCCGGCGCTGATGCCGCTGGCACCGCCCCTGCTCAACGCCGATATCACCGGGGGCAACGTCGGCGCAGAAGGTACCCTGGCGCTAGGCTGGCACGATGGCGTCACGCTTCGCCTCACGAACACCAAAGCCCGCCTGGACGAATTTACGCTCGTACCACGCGGCGGCCGCGCCTCGCCGGTCACCTGGTCGTCGCTGTCGGCAACGATCGCGCTGGTCGACCTCGTCACCCGCGAAGCCCGCGTGGACGAACTGCTGCTGGGGGGGCTGACTCTCGACGTGCAGCGACTGGTCAACGGCAACGTCGACCTGGCAAGTGTGATGCCACCCTCCTCGTCGGCCGCCCACCCCGCCGGCTCGGACTGGCACTGGAGCGTCGCCCATCTGGGCCTGAACGATGGCAAGCTCAGCCTGCGCGACGCGAAGACGCCGGGTAAGCGCAACGCGGTGACGATGACCGCGAATGCCTTCAGCGTCGATGGACTCTCCGACGATCTTCGCAAACCGCTCAAGCTCGATCTCAAGGGCGCACTCGGCGACGGCAGCTTCGCCGTCGTCGGTACGATCAAGCCTGAACCGCTGGATGCCGATCTGAAGATCCAGGGCACGCGTATCGACGTGGCGCCACTGCAGACCCTGGTGACCGTGCCGCTCAACGTTCGCGTGGGAAGCGGCCTGCTCAGCCTCGACGGCCAGGTCCGCTACAGCGCGCTGAAGGTCACGGCGCGGATCGGCTATCGCGGAAAGGCGACGCTGGGTCGCGTACGCGTGCTCGACAAGGTCACCAACGACGACTTCCTCCGCTGGACATCCCTCAGCGCCAGCAACATGGTTGTCGCCCTCGGCGACGGCGTGCCTCGCGTGGCGATTGGCGGCCTGGCACTGGACGATTTTTACGCCCGCGTCATCGTCAACGCGACGGGGCGGCTCAACGTGCAGGACGTCGTCGCCAATCCCGAAGCGCCGGGCGCCGTGTCGGTGACCCAGGCCCAGGCGAATCCCGCACCGAAGACGGCACCCGCCGCGGCGCCGGTCCCGGTCCCCGGCGCTAGCGGACCCGATGCCGATATACGCATTGGCCAGATCACGCTGACCCGCGGCCAGCTGAACTACACCGACAATTTCATCAAGCCGAACTACACGGCGGATGTCACCCAGCTCACCGGCAAGATCGGCGCGTTCGGCACGGCGGGTGGCGCTCCGCCTGCCGCGCTTACGCTGCAGGGTCAGCTGGACAGCAATGCACCGGTCGACATCGAGGGCACCATCAATCCGCTCGCGCCGRTCGCCTTTCTCGACATCACGGCGAAGGCCGAAGGCATCCAGCTCACCAACCTTTCGCCCTACTCCGGCAAGTACGCGGGCTATCCGATTGCCAGCGGGCGGCTCAACGTCGATGTCCACTACACGCTCGACCAGCGCAAACTCGCCGCGGACAACCACATTTTCATCGACCAACTCACCTTCGGCGATCGCATCGAGGGACCCGGCATCAGCCACCTTCCGGTCAAGCTCGCCGTGGCATTGCTCAAGGACAGCCAGGGACGGATCGATGTCCACGTGCCGGTATCCGGCTCGCTCGATGACCCGCACTTCAGCGTCGGCGGCCTGGTCTGGCGAGCCATCGGCAACCTCATCGTCAAGGCGGTGACCTCCCCGTTCCGACTGCTCGCCTCCATCGGTGGTGGCCGCGAGGACCTCGGCTACGTGGAGTTCGCGCCAGGCTCGGACGTGCTCGATGCGGCGGCCCAGGACAAGCTCGGCCAGATCGTGAAGGTTCTGAGTGACAAGCCCTCGGTGAGTCTCGACATCATCGGTCGCATCGACACGAGCAAGGATGAGTCCGGCCTGCGCAAAGTCATGGTCGAAGATCTCATTCGCAAGGAGCAGGTGAGCGCCAAGGGCGACGACACCACGGCACCCACCGCCGAGGAACAGGACAAGTATCTCGAGCGCGCCTACCGCCACGCCGACTTTCCCAAGCCGAAGAACGTCATCGGTCTGACCAAGTCTCAGCCGCCGGAGGAGATGCGTACGCTGATGGAAACCCATATGCCGGTCGATGCCGATGCCTTGCGCCATCTGGCCGAGCGCCGCGCCAACGCCGTGCGGCAGTGGCTACAGGGGAAAGTCGACGACAAACGACTGTTCGTGCTGGCGCCGAAGCTCGATCCGAAGGGGATTGACGACGGCGGGAAGACCACCCGCGTGGATTTCGGACTTCACTGACACGCCAAGGGGTTCTGCGGGTTTTCTCATCGGGCGCGAGGCCTCACAATTGAGAATTCCTCCCACCGGACTTCCGACCATGACCTATCCGGGCCAGACGCGCTTCGCCAGCGAACTCGACTCCATTCGCGAACAGGGTCTGTTCAAGAGCGAGCGCATCATCGTTTCGCCGCAGTCCGCCGAGATCGAGCTCGAGGGTGGCCGCAAGGTGCTCAACTTCTGCGCGAACAACTACCTGGGCCTGGCGGATCACCCCGACGTGATCCAGGCGGCCAAGGACGCGCTGGATACCCACGGCTTCGGCATGGCCAGCGTGCGATTCATCTGCGGCACGCAGGACCTGCACAAGGAGCTGGAAGCGAAAATCGCCGCCTTCTTCGGCAAGGAAGACACCATCCTTTACGCCGCATGCTTCGATGCCAATGGCGGCCTGTTCGAACCCTTGCTTGGCGAGGAAGACGCGATCATTTCCGACGCGCTGAACCATGCGTCCATCATCGACGGCATCCGTCTGTGCAAGGCCAAGCGCTTCCGCTATGCGAACTGCGACATGGCCGACCTTGAAGCACAGCTCCAGGCCGCCGATGCCGCCGGAGCGCGCACCAAGCTGATCACCACCGACGGCGCCTTCTCGATGGACGGCTTCGTCGCGCCGCTCGCCGACATCACGGCACTGGCGAAGAAGTACAACGCCCTCGTCCATATCGACGAATGCCATTGCACCGGCTTCCTCGGCGACACGGGCCGCGGCTCCGCCGAGCTGCACGGCGTGCTCGACAAGATCGACATCATCACCGGCACGCTCGGCAAGGCCCTCGGTGGTGCGCTCGGTGGCTTCACCACCGGCCGCCGCGAGGTGATTGAGCTGCTGCGCCAGCGCTCGCGGCCCTATCTCTTCTCGAACTCGCTTCCGCCGCACGTCGTTGCCGCCGGCAGCAAGGTGTTCGACATGCTGGACGCCGCCGGCGACCTTCGCGACAAAGTGAAGGAAAACACGCGTTACTTCCGCGAAAAGATGACCGAGGCCGGTTTCGACATCCGCCCCGGCCAGCACCCGATCGTCCCGGTGATGATCTACGACGCCAAGCAGGCCCAGGCTATGGCCACCGCGCTACTCGACGAAGGCATCTACGTCACGGGCTTTTTCTTCCCGGTTGTCCCGCAGGGTAAGGCACGTATCCGCACGCAGATGAGCGCCGGGCATACGCGCGAGCACCTGGACAAGGCGATTGCTGCGTTTACCAGGGTGGGCAGGCAGTTGGGTGTGTTGAAGGGCTGAGGTTGACCGGTCCGCGCTGGCGCGCGGACCGCCTCAGTGCCGCCTGAGGGCGGCGACCTCGGCATCGGAGAGGTGCCGCCACTGCCCCTTGGCCAGCTCGCCTAACACCAGGTCACCGATCGCCGTGCGCAGCAACCGCCGGACATCGAAACCCAGCGCGGCCAGTAACCGGCGGATATGCCGGTTGCGCCCCTCGTCGAGGGTCACCTCCAGCCAGGCATTCCGTTCGCCCTGGCGCAGTAAGGAAACAGCCGTGGCCCGCAGCGTCTCGCCTGCCTCGACGACGCCTTCCAGCATGGCGTTAACGGTCGCCTCATCCGGCTGCCCCTCGACCTGGACGTGATAGGTCTTCGCGACGTGCGTCGCCGGTTCGGTAATACCCGCCGCCCAGACCGTGTCGTTGCTGAGCAGCAGCAAGCCCTCGCTCGCCTTGTCGAGCCGGCCGACCGGGCCGATCCACGGTAGCTTCGCGCCTTCGAGCAGCGAATAGACCGTATCGCGCCCACGCTCGTCGGCCGCCGAAACGACGAGACCGCGTGGCTTGTTCATGGCGATATAGACAGGCGCGGCCGACTCCGCAGCCGCACCGTCGAGTTCAATCCGCTCGTGCCCGGCCATCGGAAACTCGGGGTCGCGGATGATCTTGCCATCCACGCGGACCCTGCCCTCACGGGCAAGCTTCTCGCCTTGGCTACGCGAGCAGATGCCGCGCTTGGACAGCACGCGGGCAAGGCCGAAAACGGGTGTCGCAGGACGGCGCGACCGAGGACCGGGCGCGTAAGGAGGCTGACGGGGCATCGACATAGGATACCGCCCGGCCGGAACGGCAGACAAAAAAAACGGCATGCCGGAGCACGCCGTTTCGGAAATAGTCGTTGAAGGGCTTCCGTCAGATCTTTGCGATACCTTCGGGACGCTTGGCGCCGACGAAGTGCTGGGCCCAGTAGGCCTCATTCAGGCTGTCCACGCGCACCGTCTTGCCAGCCGACGGGGAGTGGATGAACTGACCATTGTCGATGTAGATACCGACATGCGAGATGGCCTTGCCGCGGGTGCGGAAGAAGACCAGGTCGCCGGTCTTCATGTCGTTGCGCTTGACCTTCAGGCCAGCGAGGAACTGGCTGGCCGAGTTGGTCGGAAGATCGAGGCCGATGCTGTGGATGAACACGTAGCGGACGAAGCCGCTGCAATCGAAGCCGGTGGAGGGCGCACGGCCACCACGCTGGTAACGGA
>NZ_JBFUIT010000202.1:0-7378 GCF_056401735.1 Luteibacter sp. P4_D7_3 | reverse complement strand
ACGTACACCGCCGCGGTCATGGCCGATTAACCCCCGCAACGGTAGAAGCAACGTTCCTCACAAATCAGGCTGGCGCGTCATGCAGGGTATCGGTCGGCTCCTTGTTCTCGCCTTGATCGCCGCCAGCCCGGCGCATGCATCGGAGGGGCCGCAACCGCTGCCCCTCCCTTTGCCGGTTCCGGCGCCGCGCGATGTTCCTTTCAAGGGGAGCATCGGGCTCGCCGTCGACGCGACGGACACGGCGCAACGTATCTATCGCGTGCGCGAATCGATACCCGTTCAGTCGGACGGACCCATGACTCTCCTCTACCCACAGTGGGAAACGGGAAGCCATGCGCCGACAGCGTCGGCCACCGCGCTGGCCGGGCTCGTCATCCATGCGCAAGGTCGGCCACTCACATGGCAACGCGACACGGTGAATCCGTTCGCTTTCCATCTGGACATTCCTTCCGGCGTGACCACGCTCGATGTCGTTTTCGAGTTCCTGTCGCCCTTCTCCGCGCGACAAGGCTTGGTGAGTGCGACGCCAGACATCGTCACCGTTCCGTGGCAGAGCGTGGTTCTCTACCCTGCCGGTTGGTTCGTGCGGAACATTCCGGTGACGGCACGACTGACGCTGCCGCCAGGTTTTGGATACGTCACCGCGCTCGAAAGCCGGCCCGGAAGTTCCGTTGAGTTCAACACGACATCCCTGGAAGCGCTGGTCGACTCGCCCGTCTTCGCAGGCCGGCACGTCGAGCGATATGAACTTGCTGCGGCGGGCGACGCGCCGGTGCGACTGACCACCCTCGGCGGGAACCCCGATGACGTAACCGTGGACGCGAAGGAACAGGAACGGCTGCGCGCGATGGTGCAACAAGCACGCAAGCTGTTGCCGACGCGTCACTACGACCACTACGATTTCATGCTGGCCCTCAGCGACACCCTGCCCGGCCCGGGAGGCATCGAGCAGGCGCAGTCCAGCAGCAACGTGCTTCCTCCGGATTTCTTCCGGAACAACGCAAACTACCTTGTCGACCGCGATCTGCTCGCTCACGAATTCGTGCACTCGTGGAACGGCCGTTACCGCCAGCCCGCCGACCTGTGGTCGGCTACGTTCAACGAGCCCATGCGCGGCAGTCTGCTCTGGGTCTATGAAGGCCAGACGGAATTCTGGGGCCGCGTGCTCGCCGCGCGCGCTGGGTTGCGCAGCAGACAAGAGACCCTCGATGCGCTCGCGGTGGGTGCAGCCGGTGTCCTTGGCCAGAGCGGGCGTGAGTGGAAGTCCCTGCAGGACAGTACCAACGATCCCCTGATCGCCGCGGGCCATCCACTCTCATGGCGCGACTGGCAACGACGCGAGGACTACTACGGCGAAGGGGTTTTCCTCTGGCTCGCCGTCGATGCCGAGATCCGTAAGAAAACGGGCGACAAGAAGAGCCTCGACGATTTCGCACGTGACTTCTTCGGCAGCGGCCAGGAGGGCGACATGACGACGTCGACATACACCTTCGACGATGTTTGCACAGCCCTTCAACGCGTCGCCGCAAACGACTGGCCAACCTTTCTGCGCTCCCGCCTCGACAGCCATGACGCGGCCCGTGTAACGGATGGCCTGGAACAGGAGGGCTACCGTCTCGTTTTCGATGCCACTCCTGGCGAGTATTTCCGGCAAAGTGAAATCGACGCCGGTGCCCGCGACTTCTCCAGCGCCATTGGCCTCACCGTCGGCAAGGGCGGCATCGTAAAAGCCGTGTCGTGGAACGGCCCGGCGTTCCACATGGGCTTCGCTCCAGGTGCACGCATCGATGCGGTGAACGGGGTCGCCTATCGACCTGAGTTGCTCGAAGATGCGCTCAAGGCGGCGCGGCCCAGCCCTGTACGGCTGACGACAACGACGGACGGGAGGACATCCACTGTCGCCATACAACCGGCGGGACCGCTCCGCTATCCGCATCTTCAACGCATCGAGGGCACGCCGGACCGCCTCAGCGCACTGCTTGCCGCCCGGCGCTAGTCGGTTGTCACGCCGGGTGTCGATGGCACGGGCTGGAGTTGACGAACCGCCTGGGTAAACGACGGCAACAGCAGACGGTTGGCAAAGCCGCTCAGGTGGTCGCCGTCGAACATCAGTGGTTTGCCGTCGAGAAGGCCATTGCACTCTGCGCCCACCGGGCAAAGCAGCGGGAAGGGATCCCAGACAGCCGAGCCGGGCACCTGGCCTGCCAGCGAATGAATCGAGGCGAGCATCGGTGCGCGAAGGTGCTCGAACTCGGCTCGGTTCACCGTGGTGCCGTCCGCACACACCGGGTTACTCGCCGTCCACACGTCCGCGCAACGGAACAGGGGTGCTTTCAACACCAGGTTCGGCGCCTCGATCATCGGGCGCGCGCCGGTGGCCCGGATACGCTGGAGAATCTTCGCCCCCTCCAGCACGGCGGCATCGCGTTCTTTCGCCGCGGCATCGCCGAAGACGAGTTCCTGCATGCCCTCCTGAGGCAGGCGAGCCCACTGGTCCACAAATCGCGGTACGCGCAGCGAAGGCATGAACACCACGTCGCCCGCGCGCAACCGAGGCAACATGTCCTCCAACGCCTGTCCCGCCACCTTGGCGCAATGAGGCATGCGGTCACGCCAGGGTTGCAGGCTCAGGAAGGGGCATCCGCCATTGTTGTAGAGCATCACCTGCGCGCCGGTATCCAGCACGTAGTCACTGAACATCGTGCCATAGGCCATGGCGTGCGAGTCACCAATGGCGAACACCCGGGGCGCGGTCACCGGTCCGCGACAGGCCTTGCGTTCGAAGACGACACGAAAGCCATCGCCGACGGGTACGGGCGTCGGCGTTACCGAACAACCTGAGGCATTGGTGATGACCGGCTTCTTCGACGGATACCAGTCATCGGCGTGACGCGCGACGGCACTGATCGAGAGCACCGGCTGGCGTCGAGCCACCCAACCACTGATCCACATGCCCGCATAGAGCGCCACGACACCACAGGCGACCACGGCAATGCGCGGCATGATCTTGAATCGGTGCGCGCGGCGCACGGTCGTCTCGACATAACGCCAGGACAGCACGGACAGGATCACCGCGATCGCCACGGCGGCGACGCGCGTGGCCAACGAACCGGTGCCTACCGTCCAGCGGAACAGCACGAATACCGGCCAGTGCCACAGGTAAAGCGAATACGACAGCCGACCGATCCGGAGCATCGGATGCCAGGTCAGCGCGCGCACGAGCGGAAAATCCATCGGGCGTCCGTGCAACAGCCCGAGCAAGGCGGCGGTCGCCAGCACCGGAAGCACGGCGCCCGGCGCGGGGAACCTGGTCGGCTGCGATGTGATCAGGCTTACCAACAAGCCGATCGACGCGAGGGCTACCGCCGGCAACAACCAGCGTGGCGTCACCGGGTCGAAGGCGTCAAAACGCCGCCCCGCCATCGACATACCAAGATAGAGCACGACGCCCACCGCCAGTTCCCAGAACCTACTGGGCAGCAGATAGAAAGCCGCGGAAGGATCGGTGGAACCCAGCTGCACGGCCTGCACGAACGACCACGCCCCGCCGATGACGAACAGACCGGTAACGACGCCGCGCCAACGCCCGCGAAAACTCCATAGCCAGAACAACGCCGGGAACAGCAGGTAGAACTGCTCCTCTACACCCAGCGACCACGTGTGCGTGTACGGGTTGTATTCGGAGATCGGCGAAAAGTAATCGTTATTGTGCTGCGCCAGGATCACGTTGCCGAAGCCGAAGAACGCGAACTTTCCCGTGCGTTGGTTGCCGTCGCTCAACCACGCGTCGGGGATGAAGACCGCCGCGACCAGTCCGGTGACCAGCAGGCAGACGATAAGCGCAGGGGCGATGCGCAGCATGCGCCGGGACAAGAAGTAGGTGATGAACGAAGGAAGCGACGTGCGCTCACGCTCACCCACCGAAGCCGCCACGACAAAGCCCGAAATCACGAAGAAAATATCAACGCCCGCGAACCCGCCCGGCAACCATGCCGGATTCAGGTGGTACAGCACGACCGCAATGACCGCGATCGCTCGCAGTCCATCGACGTACGGGAGGTACGCGTGGCGTTGGGGGGTCGACGTCATGAACAGTGGCTTCGGAGCGCGGAGGGACAAGGTTACCAGAGGGACCGCGCGGCTGAAGAAGATGCCGTGTAGTCCTGCGCCTCCCCAGAACTATCTCAAAGCCATCAAGCGGTTCCGGGAGCAAGGTGGCGAGAACCGCGCTGTCGGCGAAAACGCTAAACGCACGCTCTAATGACCACCTGTCGTACACCAACCCGCTGGCACGAGGGCGCGACGTTGGAGGTTATCGCTCTGGAGTTGTCATCCCTAACTTAACGAATCCCCTCGTGGGGACTCAGCCAGAAAAAAGGAAGACAGCCCATGGTGACTCGAACCCGTTCTTTGGTGGTCGCTTGTGTCTCAATCGTCGCGTTCGCGTACGGAAGTAGCACGGCCGCGCGCGTATTACAGTCTGGTGAACGACTCGTCGCTGGCGAGATAATGTACTCCGACGAAGGTCGCTATCTGGCCACGCTCCAACACGACGGCAACTTTGTCGTCTACCGGAACACAACGCCACTGCGGCCGATCTGGTCGACGAACACTACCGGGCGCGGCGCGGTGATGGCCGACATGCAGGGAGACGGCAACTTCGTTCTTTATGACCGCTCCCGACGCCCCGTCTGGAATACAGGCAGCAACGGGCCGAACCGGGCATTTACGATCAACGAGCTCGGGCAAGCCGTCGTGATTACACCTGGGCAGGTTCACTGGACTATGCCCGGCGCGCTGCTTCCGCTCTACCAGCGACTTCGTGTCAAGCCGGTCTTCATGAGTTCCGCAGACCGTAGCCCTGCCCCGGGAAGTTTTCCGCTGTACTGCTTTGAGAACTGGAAAGTGTGCGACGCAAAAACGCGCCATCGGCCTTGATCCAATCAGAAGAAGGGGCCCTTCCGGGCCCCTTCTTCGTACTACTTTCTGTGTCAGAACGCCTTACTTGATGACGCTCTTAACGGCATCGACGATCTTAGGCGTCGTAATACCGAAGTGCTCGTAGAGGTCGTCGATCTTGGCCGAAGCACCGAAGGTGGTCATACCGATCACCTTGCCGTCCAGGCCAACGTACTTGAACCAGAAGTCCACGCTGGCCGCTTCAACGGCGACGCGAGCGCGGCACCACGACGGCAGCACGCCTTCGCGGTATTCGACCGGCTGTGCGTCAAACTCTTCCGTGCAGGGCATGGAGACGACGCGAACCGGCACGCCCTGGTCACCCAGCGACTGCGCGGCTTCCACGGCGATACCGACTTCCGAGCCCGTGGCGATGATGATCGCCTTGAACTTCTCCGACGGTTCCCAGAGGACGTAACCGCCCTTCTCGATGTTCGCCAGCTGCTCGTCGGTGCGCGGATTGTGCTTGAGGTTCTGGCGCGAGAAGATCAGGCAGGAAGGGTTGCCCGCACGTTCGATCGCCATCTTCCAGGAAACCGCCGATTCAACCGCATCGGCCGGACGCCACACGCGATTGTTCGGGATCAGGCGAAGCGAACCCAGGTGCTCGACCGGCTGATGGGTCGGGCCGTCTTCGCCCAGGCCGATCGAGTCGTGCGTGTACACGTGGATGGCGTGTGCCGGAATGAGGCACGACATGCGCACGGCATTGCGGGCGTAGTCGGAGAACACCAGGAAGGTCGCGTCGTACGGAATGAAGCCGCCGTGCAGCGCGATACCGTTGGAGATCGCCGTCATGCCGAACTCGCGCACGCCGAAGTGGATGTAGTTGCCTTCGGCACCACCGGTCGCGATGTTCTTCGAGCCCTTCCAGATGGTCAGGTTCGACGGGGCAAGATCCGCGGAGCCGCCGATGAGTTCCGTCAGCAGCGGGCCGTACGCGTCGAGCGACATCTGCGATGCCTTGCGCGAAGCGACGACCGGACCTTCGGTCTGCATCTTCTTGATGAAGGCGGCAGCGCCTTCCTTCCAGTTGGCCGGCAGCTCACCGGACAGGCGACGCTTGAGCTCGCTGGCAAGTTCCGGGAACGCCTTGGCGTAGGCGTCGAACTTGTCGTTCCAGGCCTTCTCGGCATCGGCACCGCTCTTCTTCGCGCTCCACGAGTCGTACATGGCCTGCGGGATTTCGAACGGACCGTATTCCCAGCCCAGCTGCTTGCGGGCAAGGGCGACTTCTTCCTTGCCCAGCGCGGCGCCGTGCGAGGATTCCTTGCCTTCCTTGTTCGGCGAACCGAAGCCGATGATCGTCTTGCAGATGATCAGCGAGGGCTTTTCGCTCTGCGAGGTAGCGGCGGAAAGCGCCTTCTTGATCGCTTCGGCATCGTGGCCGTCGACCGGCTTGTCGTCGTCGCCGACCACCACGTTCCAGCCGTAGGCGCGGAAGCGCTCGGCGGTGTTGTCGGTGAACCAGTCGTGCACTTCACCGTCGATGGAAATGCCGTTGTCGTCGTAGACGGCGACGAGCTTGCCGAGCTTGAGCGTGCCGGCCAGCGAGGACACTTCGTGCGAGATGCCTTCCATGAGGCAACCGTCACCCACGAACACGAAGGTGTGGTGGTCGACGATGTCGTGGCCCGGGCGGTTGAAGCGCGCGGCGAGAACTTCCTCGGCGATCGCGAAACCGACAGCATTGGCGAGGCCCTGGCCGAGCGGACCGGTGGTCGTTTCGATGCCGGGCGTGTGATGGAATTCCGGGTGGCCAGCGGTCTTCGAACCGAGCTGGCGGAAGCGCTTGAGCTCGCCGATCGGCAGGTCATAGCCGGTCAGGTGAAGCAGAGCGTACTGCAGCATCGAGCCATGACCGTTCGACAGCACGAAGCGATCGCGATTGGGCCAATGCGGGTTCGTCGGGTTGTGATGCAGGAAGTCGCCCCACAGAACCTCGGCGATATCGGCCATGCCCATCGGCATGCCCGGGTGGCCGGAATTGGCGGCTTCCACACCATCCATGGCCAGGGCGCGGATCGCATTTGCGCGTTCGCGACGTGTCGTCATCGGCGTTCTCCAGTTAGCAAGCGGCGGAAAAACCATGATTGTCGCGCATTGATCACATCTTGTCGTGGACGTTCATGCTGCAAACGCAAAGTTAACTCCCGCTTAATCTTTCCGTTCTGTTTTTCGAGTCGCTTCAGGTTCGAAGGACTCTAATCGACCACGGCGATCGATCTTCCCCCACCCCCACGGGTCGATTGCCGCCCCGACAATAAGAGGAACACCCCCATGAAAAAGGCAGCACTTGCCCTTGCAGTTTCTTGCGCTTCGTTTGCGGCCATTCCGGCCTTCGCCCAGGACAGCAACCCGGCTGTCAGCGGCAATTATCAGCCCAGCCAGGCCGTGGGTAGCGGTAACTGGTTCATCG
>NZ_JBFUIT010000201.1:0-7423 GCF_056401735.1 Luteibacter sp. P4_D7_3 | reverse complement strand
TTCCAGTACGGTAGTCACGAAGTCACACTGGAGACGGGCGAAATTGCCCGCCAGGCCTCCGGTGCAGTCATGGTCAGCATGGGCGGCACTGTCGTTCTGGTCACTGTCGTCGCTGCCCCCAAGGCGCGCGACGGCCAGGACTTCTTCCCGCTCACGGTCGACTACATGGAGAAGTTCTACTCCGCGGGTCGTATCCCGGGTGGCTTCTTCAAGCGCGAAGGCCGTCCGACCGAGAAGGAAACGCTTACTTCGCGCCTGATCGATCGTCCGCTTCGTCCGCTGTTCCCGGAAGAGTTCCGTAACGAAATCCAGGTCATCGCACAGGTCGTGTCGCTGAACCCGGAAGTCGACGGTGACATCCCGGCGCTGATCGGTGCTTCAGCCGCGATGCGTCTCGCCGGCGTGCCCTTCAAGGGTCCGATCGGTGCGGCTCGCGTCGGTTACGCGAATGGCCAGTACATCCTCAACCCGACCGCCGCCCAGCTGAAGACCTCCGACCTCGACCTCGTCGTGGCCGGTACCTCCAGCGCCGTGATGATGGTCGAGTCGGAAGCCAAGCTGCTCAGCGAAGACGTCATGCTCGGCGCGGTGGTGTTCGGTCACCAGCAGATGCAGCTCGCGATCGACACGATCAACGCCTTCGTCGCCGAAGCCGGCGTCAAGACGTTCAAGTGGGACGCTCCGGTCGCCAAGACGGCGCTGTTCGACGCGGTCAAGTCCGCTGTCGGCAACCGTTTCACCGAAGCCTTCCAGATCCGCGACAAGCTCGCCCGTCGTGACGTCGTCAGCGCGCTCAAGAGCGACGTGAAGACGGCCATCGCTGCCAACGCCGAAGCCAATGGCTGGACCGACGCAGACATCGGCAACGCCTTCGGCGAAGTCGAGTACCGCACCCTGCGCGACGGCGTCCTCAGCACGAAGGTCCGCATCGACGGCCGCCAGCTCGACGACGTCCGCCCGATCTCGGTGCGCGTCGGCGTCCTGCCGCGCACGCACGGTTCGGCGCTCTTCACCCGCGGTGAGACGCAGGCCCTGGTCGTTGCCACGCTCGGCACCACCCGTGACTCGCAGCTCATCGACGCGCCGGAAGGCGAGTGGAAGGACACGTTCCTCTTCCATTACAACTTCCCTCCGTTCTCGGTCGGTGAAACCGGTCGCGTCGGTAGCCCGAAGCGTCGCGAAATCGGCCACGGCCGTCTCGCCAAGCGCGGCGTGCAGGCTGTCAAGCCGACGATCGAAGAGTTCCCGTACGTGATCCGCGTCGTCTCGGAAATCACCGAGTCGAATGGCTCCTCGTCGATGGCTTCGGTCTGCGGTTCTTCGCTGGCCATGATGGACGCGGGCGTTCCGCTGAAGTCGGCTGTTGCCGGTATCGCCATGGGCCTGGTGAAGGAAGGCAACGACTTCGTCGTGCTCTCCGACATCCTCGGTGACGAAGATCACCTCGGCGACATGGACTTCAAGGTAGCCGGTACCGCCGATGGCGTGTCCGCGTTGCAGATGGACATCAAGGTCGACGGCATCACCGAAGAGATCATGCGCACGGCGCTGGCCCAGGCCAAGCGTGGTCGCCTGCATATCCTCGGCGAAATGGCCAAGTGCATCACCGAAGCCCGCTCGGAAATGAGCGAGTTCGCACCGCGCCTGCTCACGATCAAGATCCACCCGGACAAGATCCGCGAAGTGATCGGCAAGGGTGGCGCGACCATCCGCTCGATCACCGAAGAGACCGGTACCACGATCGACATCACCGATGACGGCAACGTTGTCATCGCGTCGGTCAACCGCGAAGCCGCCGAAGCCGCGCGCAAGCGCATCGAGCAGATCGTTTCGGACGTCGAGCCGGGCCGTATCTACGAGGGCAAGGTTGCCAAGCTGATGGACTTCGGCGCCTTCGTCACGATCATGCCGGGCAAGGACGGTCTCGTTCACGTCTCGCAGATCTCCAGCGAGCGCGTCGAGAAGGTCTCGGACAAGCTCAAGGAAGGCGACATCGTCAAGGTCAAGGTCCTCGAAGTCGATAAGCAGGGCCGTATCCGCCTGTCGATGAAGGCCGTTACCGAAGACGAAAACGTCACCGGTTAAGCCTGCTTCAAGCTGTACTCACAAAGCCCGGCGTCGCAAGACGCCGGGCTTTGTCGTTCATCTGGCAGGCTCCTACAGCTTCCTGAGGCCCTCCACGCGGTACGATTACCCCATGTCCGATAAGCCCAACGATTTCATCGATCAGTACCAGGCCTTCGTCCGCGCGGGGCTGGAAACCTGGTCGCGCCAGTTCGATCCCGCAAGTCAGGGCGCGGCTGCGTCGCCGTCCGCTGACATCATGGGACGGATGTTCAGCGGCCTGAGCGGTTATGGCGACTGGATGCGCTCGATGGCCGCCGGCGAACCCGGGGCGGCGCCATTTGCGATGGGGGGCGTGCCTCCCTTTGGCGGCCCGGGCACAGCGGGGCCTTCGCCCTATGGGCCGCCGGGCGCCTTCCCGCGTGGCTCCGCACCGTTCGGCTACGGGCCGCCACCAGGCGCCGCGGCGTATGGCTACGGTCCGCCGTCCGGCGCCGAGATGCCACAACCGGGTACCGAACAGTTCGACGAGTGGGCGCGCGTGGCGCGCGAAACGCTGTCGATGCCGACGTTCGGTCTCACACGCGAACAGCAGGAAGAGCAGCAGGCCTTGTTCCGCGCATGGATCGACTATGCGGAACACTACGCGCGGTTCCAGGCTTTGCTGCAGGGCGTGAACGACCGTGCAGGCGCCGCGCTTCGCGAGCAGCCCGCACCATCGGACGCGGAGTCCATGCGTTCGGTTTACGACCGATGGGTAAATCTTGCCGAGGAAAACTACGGTGAGGCTGCGTTATCCAACGAATTCCGCGAGGTATATGCGTCGCTCGTGAACGCGCAGATGCGCCTGAAAGTGCTGCAGCAGAAACAGGTCGAGCGCGTGACGCGCCAGGCTGGCATGCCTACGCGTACCGAAGTGGACAGTCTTGGCGAGCGATTGCAGGCGATGCGTCGGGAGTTGCGGCAGATGCATGGGCTGGTGGCTGAGGTCGAGGCGCTTCGTGCTGAAGTGGCGACGCTGCGAGCCGGTAAGACGGCTGCGAAGAAGGGCAGGGCGCGATGAACGGCAATCCGTTTTCGTTCGACCCCGAGAGCGCGCGGGCCGAAGTCGAAGCGTTTCGCCGGAAGCTCGAAGCCGGAATGGAAACGCTCAAGCACATGGGGCCGATCGAGCTCGGCACCACGCCGCGCGAGGCCGTGTATACCGAAGACAAGCTCACGCTCTGGCATTTCAAGGGCACGAAGAAGCCGAGTGCCAAGACACCCCTGCTGATCTGTTACGCACTGGTCAACACGCCGTGGATGGTCGACTTGCAGGAAGATCGATCCATGGTGCGCAACCTGCTCGCCCAGGGCGAGGATGTGTATCTCATCGACTGGGGTTATCCCGACGGCGCCGATCGCTGGTTGACTCTGGAAGACTATATAGACGGCTACCTGGATCGCTGCATCGATGTGATTCGGACGCGCCACGCGATTGAATCGCTCAACTTGCTCGGCATCTGCCAGGGCGGTGTGTTCTCGCTTTGCTATGCCACCCTGCATCCGGAAAAGGTTCGCAACCTCGTCACCATGGTGACGCCGGTGGACTTCCATACGCCCGACAACATGCTTTCGCATTGGGCGCGAAATATCGACATCGACCTGTTTGTGGATACGTACGGCAATGTCCCGGCCGATGTCATGAACTTCGCCTACCTCACGCTGAAGCCAGTTCGTCTGAACCAGCAGAAGTACGTCGGCCTCGTGGACATCCTCGACAACCCGAAGGAAGTCGAGAATTTCCTTCGCATGGAAAAGTGGATCTTCGATTCACCCGACCAGGCGGGTGAGGCGTTTCGCGAGTTCGCTCGCGACTTCTTCCAGAAGAACCAGCTGATCAAGGGTGAGGCGCACATCGGTGGCAAGGCGATCGATCTGAAGAAGATCACCCACCCGGTGCTGAACATCTACGCCGAGCAGGATCACCTCGTGCCGCCGGCTGCGTCCACGCCCATGGGCGATGTCATTGGCAGCAAGGATTACACCGCGCTCGCTTTCAAGGGCGGCCATATCGGGATCTACGTTTCCGGTCGTGCCCAGGCCCAGGTGCCGCCTGCCATCCATGACTGGCTCGCCAGCCGTTAGTTGGCATGAATGCGCGCCTGGCCAAAATCCTTCTCTCGCTGACGCTGGCGGCCTTTGCGCTGGTCGTGGCGTACGACAACCTCATCGACTATGGCTCGAACTTCGCCTTCGTGCAGCATGTGTTGTCGATGGATACGACCTTTCCGGGCAACGCGTTGCTGGAAAGGGCGATCGTCCGGCCATGGATGTGGCACGCCGGTTACGTTCTCATCATTGCGGGCGAGGCAGCGACGGGCGTATTGCTCCTTATCGGAAGCTTCGCCCTCTGGCGTGCCCGCAACCAATCGACACACCTCTTTCAGGCGGCCAAACGCTGGGTTGTCGCCGGCTGCGCCCTCGGCTTCGTGGTCTGGTTCTTCGGCTTCATGGTGGTTGGCGGGGAGTGGTTTGCCATGTGGCAATCGAAGGCGTGGAATGGGCAGGAAGGGGCCTTCCGGTTCTACATGGCAATCATCGGGGTGCTGATTTTCGTCAATCAGGCTGATTCCGAACCGCAATAGCAGCGGCGTAGGCGCGTGGCATACTCCGCCAGCGGCAAGGGAGCCGCCTGAACAGGGATGGGGGATTCATGAACGCTTTGAAATACGCGTGGCTCATGGCCGGCGCACTGGTTTTGTCTGGGTGTGCCGGGCCGGCGATGAGGCCGCCGACGGCGCTACCCGTGAGTTCGATTTCGATCACCACGGTTGCCCAGGTGCCGGCGTCCGGGCAACTTCCGGCTCCTGCGGCGCACGTGGGTACGTCACAGTACATCGTCATGCAGAACGAGGGTGGAAGCATCTTCCTGGGACCCATCCTCGGAGGACTGCGGGTCGAATCGAAGACACGTGAGATGGCCGAGAAGTACAAGCATTCGGTGTTCGATATCGATCCCATGCCGACGGTGGCTGCGGCGCTTTCGGAGGCCGGCATGCCCGATCGTGGCGCATCGGCGACCTACACTGTGCATCCGTACGTCTACGTTGAGCACGGTACCGACGGAAGGTTCCGCATGGCGCTGGTCTACCAGGTGGAATCGCACGGCGCCCAGCCCTGGATTGGGCGCTACACCTATGACCTCCCGACGCCCATCGCCGAAGCGCGATTCATGAAGCTCGACGACGCGGCGCGCGCGACATTCAACACCGAACTCAACGAAGGGGCGGCAGCGCTCGCCAGCCTGATGCAGCGCGATTTGTCCGGCGCGTTACCCAAGCAGGGGCGTGCCGTTAACGTCGGCACGCTCTGGCTTTGCGGTGAGCGCTTCGGCGGGATCGGCATCTACACGCAGCCTGCCGAGATGTCATTCCGGGGGCAGATCCTGGAGGAGTCCGGCGGCTTCGTCACCGTACGCATGGACGCCTTGCTGGGGCCTAACCAGGTCTATGGTGTGCACCTGGTCCGTCGTGACTTGGTCCACACATTGAAGTCCAGGACCTAGGCAGGCGTAGGCACGGCGGACCGGCCRCATGCCGGGACGCCGTGCGATAATCGGGAGATGAACATCACCACCTCCCACGACTCCATTCGCGCCGTGCAGTGGCAGGGCGACCGTCTCCGCCTGCTCGACCAGCGTCGCCTCCCGGCGGAAGAAATCTGGTTCGATTGCGTGAACGCCGATGACGTCACTCGCGCCATCCGCGACCTCGCCGTGCGGGGCGCTCCCGCGATCGGTATCGCCGCGGCATGGGGCGTCGTGCTGGCTGCGAAAACGGGTGAGGATCTCGCCGCTTCCATGGCCACGTTGCGCGCTGCGCGCCCCACGGCAGTGAACCTCATGTGGGCGCTGGACCGCATGAACAGGCGCGTGCTTGCAGGCGCTGATACCGCCGCACTGGAAGTCGAAGCGCAGGCCATCCAGGATGAAGACCTCGCTGCCAACCGTCACATGGGCGAACTCGGCGCCTCGCTGATCGAAGCGGGTTCGCACGTGCTCACGCACTGCAACACCGGTTCGCTTGCCACCGCCGGATACGGTACGGCTTTGGGCGTGATTCGTGCCGGTGTCGCCATGGGCAATATCGAGCAGGTTTACGCCGGCGAGACGCGTCCCTGGCAGCAGGGTGCCCGCCTGACCATGTGGGAGCTGGTGCGAGACGGCATCCCCGCCAAGCTCATCGCCGATTCCGCCGCCTCGCACCTCATGAAAGACGGCAAGGTGAGATGGGTCATCGTCGGCGCGGATCGCATCGCGGCCAACGGCGACACCGCCAACAAGATCGGCACTTACCAACTGGCCATCGCCGCACGCCACCATGGCGTGAAGTTCATGGTCGTGGCGCCGTCGACCACCGTCGACATGGCAACGGGGACCGGTGACGACATCGAGATCGAGTTGCGCGACGCAACGGAACTGTTGTCGATTGCCGGTACGCGTACCGTGATCGAGGGTGCCGACGCCTGGAACCCAGTGTTCGACGTGACCCCGGCCGAGCTGATCGATGCCATCGTCACCGAGCGCGGGGTGATCCTCAAGCCTGACGAGGAGCAGATGCGGATCCTGTTTCCGTGAGCCGTCTGCGCCGTGAGGTGGCCCTGTTCGCGGTGGGCGGCCTGCTCGGCTTCATCGTCGACGCCGGTATCGCCCAGGCTCTGGTCCGCCTGGCGGACTGGAGCGTGTACACGGCGCGCATCGTATCGTTCCTCAGCGCCGCGAGCGTTACCTGGTGGTGGAACCGCAACCACACGTTCGCGCAGCGTGACTCGGGCCAGAGCCAGGGTTCCGAGTGGCTTCGCTGGATGGGCCTGATGGCCGTCGGCGCGGTGATCAACAACGGGGTTTACGTTCTCGTTTTCCAGGCATTTCCGGCGCTCCGCGCGTGGCCCGCGGTGGCCGTGGCGGCAGGCTCGGTAGGGGGCTCCGTGGCGAATTTCCTGTTCGCCAGGACACTGCTTTACCGCGCCGCCAAAACACCTGCGTAAGTCATTGAATTAGAACACCTTTTAGCTGTCTTTTCGACGCCCGTTGTGCTACCATCGACGGGTTGGGTCGGCCGCGTCGCGATACCGCGAATCGCGCGGCCGGCGGGGGCCTATTGTTAGACATCCAGGAAGCCGATTGATGGCAGAACTCGCCAAAGAAGTCATCCGCGTCAACATCGAAGACGAGATGCGTCAGAGCTATCTCGACTACGCGATGAGCGTCATCGTCGGGCGCGCACTGCCCGATGTGCGCGACGGCCTTAAGCCGGTACATCGACGCGTGCTGTTCGCCATGAACGAGCTGAGCAACTCCTGGAACAAGCCGTACAAG
>NZ_JBFUIT010000200.1:0-8001 GCF_056401735.1 Luteibacter sp. P4_D7_3 | reverse complement strand
GCTCTGCGCAGCAACGTCTGGGCCCGCCGCGGCAGGCACTCAAGCGGGTGAACCCGGAGGAAGCCCGAAAACCGCAATTCCACCGAGAGCCAATTCCTTTTTTGCTACCATCGCAGACCCCAGTTCCACGGCCTTGTCCGGAGTTTCCCCAATGCATGCCAATCCTGCGGCCGCCAAGCTGATTCCGGCCAACGCCGAGAACCGTTATGAAGTGACCAAGGCGGACCTTCCGCTATCCTGCCCCATGCCGGGCATGTACCTGTGGAACTCGCATCCCAAGGTCTACCTGCCCATCGTGGACGACGGCGGCACTTCCAAGTGCCCGTATTGCGGCGCCAATTACGTATTGAAAGACTGAACGGCCCCGCGCGGGCATGCTTCCTGCATTGCCCGTGACACTCCTTCCTCTCGGACCGCCCATGGCCACCGTCTTCCCAGATCGGACGATGACCGTCGTACAGCTCATCCCCACCCTTCACTCGGGTGGTGCCGAGCGTTCGACCCTGGAAATTGCCAGGGCGCTGGTCGCTGCGGGACACCGCTCGGTCGTGGTCTCCGCGGGCGGGCGCCTCGTCGCCCAGCTCGAGGCCGAGGGGAGCGAGCATTTCACCGTGCCGATCGGTCACAAATCGCTCCGCACGCTGTTCACTGTCGGCAAGCTTCGCCGCATCCTGCGCGAGGTGAAGCCCGACATCGTCCATGCCCGGTCACGCTTGCCCGCGTGGATCGGCTGGTGGGCCATGCGTGGCGTCAAGCCCCGCCCCCATTTCGTCACGACGGTGCATGGACTGAATTCGCCGGGTCGCTATAGCGCCATCCTGCTCCGGGGCGACCGTGTCATCGTCGTCTCGCAGACCCTGCGTGACTACGTGCTGCGTCATTACCCCGACGACATCGACACGGCGCGGGTGGCCGTTATCCCTCGCGGCATCGATACCGACGCTTTCCCTTACGGATACCGGCCCGACGAGACCTGGCAGCGCGCCTTCTTCGAGGAACACCCGCAACTGGCCGGCGCCCCGCTGCTGACCCTCCCGGGCCGTGGTACGCGTCTGAAAGGCCATGCGGATGCGATCGAGCTGCTCGCCGATCTCATTCATCGGGCCATCGACGCGCGCCTGCTCCTGCTCGGTGCCGATGAGCCCGGTCGCGAGGCCTACGTGGCCGAGCTGCGTCAGCTCATCCATGCCCGCGGCCTGGACGACAAGGTGGTGATCTCCCCGGCCCGGGACGATGTTCGCGACATATTCGCCATGTCGGCCCTCGTCCTGCAGCTGTCCGTTCGCCCCGAGTCGTTCGGGCGGACGGTGGTCGAGGCCCTGGCGTTGTGCCGTCCGGTCATGGGCTACGCCCATGGCGGCGTCGGCGAACTGTTGGCCGAGCTCTACCCGGCCGGTCGCGTACCGCTGGGCGATCGCGAAAAGCTGGTCGAGCGTGCTGCTGAACTGCTGCGTTTCGCGCCACCCATTCCGCCGCCGCGCAGTTACCGCCTGGTCGACATGCAGGAAGCCACGCTCGCGCTCTACGCCGGCCTGCTTCAGGGCGAGCCGACCGCGTGAGCGGCACCATCGCCCGTTCGATCAAGGCGGGTCTGGCCTCGCCGCTGTTGCCGATCTGGCTCGTGCCAGCCTTGCTGCCCTTCGGCCGCAGCGCTGAGCTGGGCGTGTTCCTTTGCCTGGTCGGCAGCATCCTGCTGCTGGTTCGCGAGCCGCAGGCCATACGCCATCACCCCGGCGCGAAGCTCTTCCTGTGGCTGTTCGCGGCTTATGCAGGCGCCGCCCTTGTCTCGGTCATCGATGCCGTGGCACCGGGCAAGAGCTGGCTTACGCTGGCTGGCATCCTCCGTTTCGCACCGCTGGGTGTGTACACCTGCTTCGCGATACGTCGGCCGGGCAAGGTGCGGGCCCTCTATCTGGCCACCGCCGTGGTGGTCGCGATCTGGGTGGCCGATGCCTGGGTACAGGCCATCACCGGCTACGGTCTCGCTGGCGCGTCGAATGCTGAACGCCTCTCGGGCATCTTCGGCGCAGACAACCTGAAGCTTGGTCCGGCGCTTTCCGCCCTGGCACCCTTCCTCCTGTGGGGCGCCCGTGAGCGCTGGGGACGTCGCGGCCTGGTCATCGCCTTCCTGCTGGCCCTCGGTCCTGTCCTGCTTTCCGGCTCACGTGCGTCGTGGCTTTGCTACGGACTCGTCGCGCTGGGTTTTCTCTGGAACGAGGCAAAGACGCCGCGCCGATTCGCCGTGGCGTGCGCGGCAGCCGCTATTTCGCTGGCCGTGGTCGTGTTGCTTGCATGGCAGGTGTCACCGCGTTTTCGCGACCGCGTGGCGCACACCTTGCCCGCCTTGTCGGGCACCAGCGCCGGCGTCGACAACGCGCTGACCGGAAGGCTGGATATCTGGACCACGTCGCTGCGGATGTTCGCCGCGCATCCGGTGAACGGTGTCGGTGTCCGTGGGTTCCGCTATGCCTATCCCGCGCTGGCGACACCGGGTGACCACTTCCTGACGATCGAGAAATGCGCAGAGGGCGAAGGTGCCTGCCACGCGCACCAGCTCGTGCTGGAAGTGGCGACCGAGACCGGCGTCATCGGACTGCTCGCGTGGCTGGCAGCGGTGGTCCTGGCCGTACGCACCTGGTGGCGCGCCGGAACCGTCGCGCGCTACCGGGCTTTCCCCGCCACGCTGGCACTGGTCGTCATCCTCTTTCCGCTGAACACGCACATGGCCTTCTACTCGGCCTGGTGGGGCCTCCTTGCCGCCTGGCTCGTGTCGGTCTGGTGCGCCGCGCTGTTTGCGGACCTGCCTGACCTGGAACCGCGCGATGGCGCGTGAGCCGCTATCGGTCGTCGTCACCACATTCAACAACGCGGACACCATCGAGGCCTGCGTGGCCTCCGTTCACTTCGCCGATGACATCCTCGTGCTGGATTCCGGCTCGACCGATGCCACGCGCGACATTGCCGCACGGCTGGGAGCACGCGTCGAAGTGCAGCCCTTCGCCGGTTACAGCGCCCAGAAGCAGGCGGCCATCGACCTCGCGATCCATCGCTGGGTGCTCCTGCTGGATTCGGACGAAGCCCTGCCGGTCGCCGCGGCGGATCGCGTACGCGCGGCCCTGGATTCGCCCGATGTCGCCGGCTTCGAGCTGCTCCGCCGGGAGTGGGTGTTCTGGCGCTGGCAGTCCGACCATGCGCGGCTGAATCACTATGTCCGTCTGTTCGATCGCACCCGTGCCCGGATGAGCGGCCACGAAGTGCACGAGAGCATCGTCGTCGACGGGCCGGTACGCCGCCTCGACGCCGTGATCGACCACTACGGCGAACGCGATATCGAAGGTCGCGTGGACAAGGCCAATCGCTACTCGTCGTTGCAGGTGCGCGACCGGCGCACGCGCACGCCGCGCCACCTGCGTGCACGCATGGTTGTCTATCCGACGGTTGCTTTCCTGCGCTACTACCTGTGGCGCGGACACTGGCGTGGCGGCTGGGCGGGCTTCGTCGCCGCGCGCGTGCACGCGTTCTACGCGTTCCTCAAGTACGCGAAGCTCTACGAACGCCGCGTCTCAGGCCGCCTGGTGGACCGTGATTCCCGGAACGCAAAAGGCGTCGACGAGTAAGTCGCACGCCTGCCGACGCAAGGCTTCGCGACGGCGAAATTCGCTGYGCCGTTTGCTCTCCACCGTCAACTCCGAACGGACCGGCTCATGCACGGGCATCGCGTAGAAGCCTTCTTCATCGGCGACACCGTCGTTCTCCTGCCAGAACCCGTCGTAGTCGGCCTTGATCTTTTTCCTGCTCGCGAACGGATGGGCCTCGTTGCTGATACCGCGTATGCGTTGCGCGCCCATCGCCTCGGACAGCGAACGGACCATCGACAGCAGGAGATTCTTCGGACGCAGTCCATGCGACTGCCGGGTGAGTTCGCGAATCGCATCGAGTCCCGCATTGTTCGCGGCACCTTGCAGGCAACCGATGATCACCGTACGGCCGTCGTCCACGAACGAAAGGGTCGCGTACGAGATCTGCAGCCCCCAGTCGTCGGTGAGCGAAAGGCTCAATTCGCCCTCGCGGCCCCGGAGCGTGGGTGCCTTCAGCACCAGTGACAGTCCGCTGCCATCGCGCAGGACGAGGCGCCCGACGCCGACTTCCCGCTGTAAGTACAACTGTTTGAACAACGGGGTGGGGAAACGGCGCACGGCGAAGGCGTAATGTTGCTGCGTGGCCGCCAGTCGCTGCATCATCGACCAGTGACGGTTCATGTAGCGGTGCTGGTAACGCTCGATCAGCGTGCGGTCGATCGCTGTCACGCCGGCCATGGCCGGCGATTCGAGGAACGCTAGCCACGCGCTGTGTCGACGCCAGTGAAGCAGCGCGCGCGCGATGTACGTCATCGCGGCATTGAATCCACGTGAACGTGAGCTATGCCATTCGGCCCGGCCGCGCAGCGAGCGCGCGAAACGGAGGAGCGACTGCATGGGGAAGGTCCGTCCAGGGAGTAGACGAATCGTTTCTACGCTCGTATTTTTTCGCGTAGCTTTCGTCGTCGCTGACGGGAAGTAGCTGCTTAGGCGCGTAATTAACGGCGGTCGAGCCGGATCAGTAGATCTTCGGCTCGCCGGGTGGGCGCGTCTTGAACCGCTTGTGTACCCAGAGGTATTGCTCAGGTGCTTCACGCGCCATGCTTTCGATCTGCACGTTCACCCGTGCGGTGTCGTGTTCCGCGTCGTCACTGGGAAAATCCGCAAGCGGAGCACCGAGGCGCATGGCGTAGCCGGCATCGCCCGGCAGGCGGCGGTGGTAAAAAGGGATGACAAGCGCACCCGACAACCGGGCCAGGTGATGCGTCGCGGTGATCGTCGCGGCCCGGACACCGAAGAACGGAACGAAGACGTTGTCCTTGCTGCGCATGTCCTGGTCGGGTGCGTACCACAGCGTGCCGCCCTTCTTCAGATATCGCACGGTCCCACGAATATCGTCTTTGTCGAACATCGCGTCGGCGTAGTGCAGGCGCGAGCGCAGCACCGCGAACTCGAAAACCTCCGAGTCCATCCGCCGGTACATGCCGGCGATGCGAATGCGCGAGGAGACCAGGCGGGCGCTCAGTTCGAGGTGCGAGAAGTGGCCGCCGACGAGCAGGACGCCGCGGCCGGCGGCACGCGCGGCCTCGAGGTGCTCGAGGCCTTCGACGGTGACCGGTACGTTCGCGATGGCGCGGTCGGAGCCCATCCAGCCGAGCGCGAATTCGGCCAGCATCATGCCAACGTCGCAGAGATTGGCCCGCAGCAGCGCTTTCTGGGCGGTCTCGCCCAACTCGGGGAAGCACAGCGCGATATTGGTTGCGGCGATGCGCCGCCGTTCCCGATTCAGGTGGAGCGCAAGGCGTCCGGCCGCGCGTCCGAGGCGCATCAGCGTGCGGAAGGGCAGGTGCGCGATGAGCCAGATGAAGCCGACGCCGACCCACGCGGCCCAGTGGCGGGGCGCTAGCAGGCGGAGGGTAAAGGAGGGGCGGGGCATTCCAGGCATGTCCGGCCATTGTAGCGAATGGGGGCGGCTATACTGGCCGGTCACCGGGAAGTCCAGGGAACCCCGTGCTGCTGCGTCTGATCTACAACTGCGCCATGTACCTTTTCACGCCACTGGTGATGCTTCGCCTGATGGCGCGTGGCATGCGCTACGGCGACTATCACGTGCGCTGGCGCGAGCGCTTCGGCCGCTTCCCGCTGCCTCGCCTGCATGGTTGCCTGTGGGTGCATGCGGTATCGGTCGGCGAGGTCAATGCKGCCGAACCGCTGGTCAAGGCGTTGATGGAGGCCTATCCGCACGCGCCCATGCTCGTGACCACAGTGACGCCGACGGGCTCGGAGCGCGTCCGCCAGTTGTTCGGCGATCGTGTCCACAGCRTCTACCTGCCGTACGACCTGCCGTTTGCGGTGCGCAGCTTCCTGCGCAACACGCGCCCGCGGCTGGCCGTGATCGTCGAGACCGAGATCTGGCCGAACCTCTACTTCGCCTGCCGTCGCCATGGCATCCCCCTGCTGATCGCCAACGCACGTCTCTCCGAGCGTTCGTTGCGCGGGTACTCACGCATGAGCTCGCTGGTGAAAGGTGCGCTCCGTTGTGTCAGCCACATCGCCGCCCAGTCGCGCACGGATGCCGCGCGCTACCGTCTGCTCGGTGCCGAGCCGAGCCAGCTCACGGTCTGCGGCAACCTCAAGTTCGACATGCCGGTACCCGACGACGCGCTGGTGGCTGGCAAGGCCATGCGCGAAGCCTGGGGCACCGGTCGTCCGGTCTGGATCGCGGCAAGCACCCACGAGGGCGAGGAGATGAGCGTGCTCGAGGCGCACCTCGACGTGATGCGACGCCTGCCGGATGCGCTGTTGCTGATCGCGCCGCGCCATCCCGAGCGTTTCAAGGCGGTGGAGTCCTCGGTGCGCAGCCTCGGCTTCCAGGTAGGCACGCGCAGCGCCGACGGCGTGCCGGGCCACGGCACCCAGTGCTTCGTGATCGATTCGATGGGCGAGTTGCTGCGATTCTTCGCGGCCTGCGACGTCGCCTTCGTCGGCGGCAGCCTGGTACCCATCGGCGGCCACAACGTGCTCGAGCCCGCTGCCTTGTCGAAGCCGGTGCTGGTGGGTCCCTATACCTTCAACTTCGAAGAGATCACCCAGGCCCTGCTGGACGAGTCCGGCGGCCAGCGCGTCGCCAGCGCCGACAAACTCGGCGAGCAGGTCCTCTCCCTCCTGCGCGACCATGACCGCCGCCAGGCCATGGGCACCGCCGCCCGCCACGTCTTCGACAGCGAACGCGGCTCCGTCGGCAAGGTGATGAAACTCGTCGACCGGCTGTTGCAGGAATAGGAACATGTAACCAGCGGCTTGCGCCGCCTCACGCTTGCGGGTGCGTTGGGAGCCGCGAGGGGCAAGGCCCTTGGGGCCGCGGCGCGGCTCTTCGAGACGGGCGGTAGCTGGTCTCTCGCTTTGTAAGGTAGTCGGGGCCGCCCTCAGCTTAAGCGTCCCCAAGGGCCTTGCCCCTCGCGGCAGCGAACGTCGAGGTTGCGTGGGGTCAAGCGCACCGCCAGCAAGCATGTGTTGTTGCTGTTGTAGGAGCCGATTCATCGGCGAAGCCTCAGAGGTCGTCGTTGCGAATGAGGCATTGCATCGCATCGTGGAGGCGGCTCAACCGCTCGCCCGATCACCACAAGGCCTTGTTCGCAAACCCGATAGCCTGAGGGTTCGCCGCTGAAGCGGCTCCTACGAAGGCGCGTTGGCGCGTTGGTGYGTTGAGGCAGTCGTGCGACGCACGGCGGCGAAGCGGCGTGATGCTCGTGCCACACGCAACGTCTACGTCCGGTGTCGCGGTCGGGTTGGCCCCCCAAGGGCCAATCCGACCGCGACTCCCAGGAAACCACGAGCGTGAGGCGGCGACCGCCGCTCAACACACCAGCCGCGCAGCGGCTATCCGCACAAAAAAAAGCGGACCCGAAGGCCCGCCCTTTTCATCGTGCAGTGGAACGCGGCCGTTACTGCAGCAGCGAGTTCACTGCTTCGAGGTCCTTGATGTCCACCGTGCCAGCCGTCTGCTTCAGCAGGAGCTTGTCGAGGATGAACTGATGGCGGGCCTGCGAGTAGTCGCTGAGCGACGAGGTGAGGTTCTGCTGGGCGATCAGCACGTCGACGATGGTGCGGGTGCCGACTTCGAAGCCGGCCTGCGTCGCGTCACGTGCACTCTCCGACGACTCGACGGCGGCCTTGGTCGCTTCGACCTTGCTGATGCCGGCGACGACCGAGCGGTAGAAGTTGAGCGTGTCACGCACCACCTGGCGACGCACCGATTCCAGGGAGTCCTGGGCGGCATCGCGCTGGTAGATCGACTGGCGCACGCGCGACTGCGTGAGCCCACCGGAGAAGATCGGCACGTTCAGCGTCAGGCCGACCGAGGTCGCGCCACGGCCGTTGCTGCCGGACGAGCCGAGGGTGCCGGAGGTGGCCGCGGAACCGG
>NZ_JBFUIT010000199.1:0-7485 GCF_056401735.1 Luteibacter sp. P4_D7_3 | reverse complement strand
CCTTGCAGGTGAGGGGCAACGACACGGTAGTCACGGTATCGCGGGCGATTTCGTCCTGGCAGTGCGTCGCCAGGTAGCCCTTCATGGCATCGGACGGCTCGTAAACGAACGTCCGATGCCCATGAGCGGCGAATACCTTTGCATCGATACCGGTTCCTGCGCCGAAATCCAGCACGTCCGCTCCCTTGGGAAGCAGGTTCAGCGCCAGGGCCTGGAACCGCTCGCGTACCTGCCGGTCGCGCGGGGATGTCTGAATGACCGCATGGTATTGCTCCCCGGTATGCATAACCCCCGCCTCTCCATCGATAAACACGTGGGTGCCGGTGGGGGCATGGAAAGTTGCGTAGGTGGGGCTGTTTTCCAGGGCACCCACGCGACGTGGGGCCCTGCATGACTGTGGTGAGACGCGCGTTCGGCAGGTTGTCCAATGAGCGCAAGTAACAGCGGCTCGAGGCAGCCCCTAAGGCACCGAACAGGCACTCACGTTACGGTTGTTCGTCTCCCGGCCGATGTCGGCAAAGACCTGGGAAGCTAACGGCGTCCACGACGTCCACTCGTGGATGCCAGGCCCGGTGACGATATGCGTCGGCGGAATGGCTGGCGTCAACAGCGGCATATTCGGCGCAAATTTGTCTCTGTCGCCGTACGCCAGCCACACGCGCTGGTCTCCGCCAGGATGGCCCGCCCAGGCCTTGGCCCGGCGCCATATCTGCGACTGCCAATTGTCGGGTCCCGGCGTGGCAACCGGCGGCGCTTGCCAGTGGTCCAATCCACCTGCCTTGCGTACCTCGTCGAGCACGCGGCGTTCGCCCAGGAAGGGCGCAAGCAGCACGATCCCATCGACATCACATGGAAAGGTCGTGTCGTAAAGGAGGGCTCCCATGCCACCCAGCGACGCGCCGACCACCCACACCTGTCGGTAGCCCTTCTCACGCGCGGCCCGGACCATGTCGTGCAGCTCGGGCATCGCGCGACCATCCTTGTAGTAGCCGATCGTCATTTCGATCAGAGCCACGTCCGCGTCCGGCCATTGCTCACGGATGGCCCGTCCGATCCCTCCCGCCTCCAGCGACTGAAGGTTGTCAGCTATGCCGGGAAGCACCAGGACCATGCGTTGCGCGGTCTCTGGAGCCCTCACGAGACGTACCGCCGGAGGACGTGACGTGTCGCGCACGGGATAGCACGCGGTGAGCCCCAGTGCGACCGCGATCATGGCCATGCAACCGAAGCGCTTCATCGGGCAGGAAAGCCGGGCGCGGTGGCTTTACCCGTAACGGGCCTGGCGAACAGGAAGCCCTGTTGCAGCACTACCCCAAGGTCCAGTAACGCCGAGGACTCATCGGCCGTCTCCACGCCCTCGCCGATCACGCGCACGCCAAGGTCTTCGCATAACTGGCTTACGTGCCGCACGATGCGTTGACGCACCTTGTCCGTATCGATCGAGCGGATAAGGCCGATATCCAGCTTCAGCAGGTCAGGCTGGAAGTCCGCCAGCAGGTTCAGCCCTGCGTAGCCGGCACCAAAGTCATCGATTGCCGTGAGAAATCCGTGTGCTCGGTAACTCTGCAGGATCGAGAGCAGGTGGCGATGATCGATGATGGCCTCGTGTTCGGTCACCTCGAAAATGATGCGCGACAGCGGCCAGTTCAGCCGCTGCGCCGCAGCCAGCGTCGTGCGCAGGCAATGCTCGGGGATGTACACGGCGTTAGGAAGAAAGTTGATCGAGACCATCGAGGGCAGCTCGGCCTCAACGGCACACTCCAGCGCCCTCACCCTGCACTTCTGGTCGAAAGCATATTGGTTGTTCTCATCGACCGCGGAGAGGACATCCGCCGCGGACGCACCGTCCGCTCCACGAACCAGTGCCTCATGGGCGAAAACCGTTCGCTCGGCAGCGTCCACGATGGGCTGGAACGCCATCGTGATGGCACCGGCGAAGGCTTCGCCATGACGACATGCAACGCACGAGTCCCGCTCACCCATCGCACCCTCCAAAGTCCCGCGAGCCACCCAAGGTCCCTGCCCGGGCAGCCAGCTGAGCGCCGCATGCCTGGGCCCCACGGGACCGGTCTGGGCCCATCATGCCGCCTTTGCCATGGGGCGGCGTGATGAGCGCCTCGACGTTTCGCCTCGTTACTTTTTATCTTGCGCCAGTGGCAGAACCTTCTCGCGTAGCACCTTGTACTCAGCGTCCACGACTTCCTGGTTCGGATCGTGCCCTGAATGCTCAAGCAGCACGAAGCCCTTCGCCGGTGCCTTGATGCTCTCGTAATACCGGCGGGCCAGCTCCGGCGGTGCCAGGAGGTCATGCGCACCTTCGACAAAGAACACCGGAATGGTGAAGTCCAACCCCAGCTTCGGCAGGTCCACCTGCGACAGCATGCCGTCGCCGTGCATCCCGACGAAATTCATGAATGAGTAGTCTTCGCCGGCTTCGTAGTCGGCTTCGGCTTTTGCCGTTGTGTAGGCCGGTGCTCGGTGCCAGCTCTCGGGCGGCGGCAACGTGACCTTGGCTTCGTACTTGCGAATCACCCGGCGCACCTTGCCGAAGCTACGCGGGTCGGTCCACGGCGGTAACCCGACCTGCTCGAGCACGGCAAGGGAGTCCTTGTCATTCGCGCTGGTGGCGAGCGCCAGGAGCTTCCTGTAGCTCGCAGCCTGGGCTTCCACGGAGTTGACGACCTGCGACGTACCCACGTACGCGTAGAACAACTCCGGATGCGCCTTGACCATGTAAACGGCAAGGATCGAGCCCCAGGAACTGCCCCACAAGATGACCTTCCGCTTGCCATACTTCCTGGCCAGATAGGCGGCAAGTTCGTTGCCGTCCTGCGCCATCCTTTCGATCGTCAGTTTCTCGTCCGATGCCGGCGGGCTCCGGCCATAGGTCATGCCCGATCCGCGCTGGTCCCACTGGACGACGATGAAGTCGCGTTCGCCCGCGCCGTAGATGCTGTCGGAGAGGCCGCTGAGGGGATTACCGGGTCCACCGCTGATGAAGAGAAGGACAGGGTTGGCGCAGCTGTCGCCCTTGGCCGTTACCCACTGTTCGATGCCTCCGATAGTGACAAAGCCCGAATCGTCGACTTTGGCCGGCTTGCCCTTGCACGAAGGCGAAAGGCTTGCATCGCGCGTCGAATGCCCTGCAAGCGCATCCGCGGAAACCGAGAGTGGTGCCCATAGAACAGCTGCCAGCCCCAGAGCCAGCGCGATGAATCTCGTCACAGTCCACTCCCCTGTCAATGGCGGATACGCCATCTCGATGGAATATAGCGTGTCTCACCGGACCGCACACAGCAGGCCCGAACCCGCCCGCGTATGATCGACGCAACTCCTTCTATGCACCGGTGACGACGCCTGTGGAAACCTTCGATGTAGTAGTGATTGGGGCCGGTCCTGCCGGCATCAGCGGCGCGGTGGCCGCCGGATTCATGGGCGCGCGTACGCTCCTGATCGAGAGGGAGACGCAGGTCGGTGGTGCGGGCATCAACACCGGCACGATCCCGAGCAAGACCTTGCGCGAAACCGCCCTGGCGCTTTCGGGCATCCGTTCCCGCCGCCTCTATGGCGTCGATCTGTCGCTTCGACGCGAAGCCACGATCGCGGATTTCACACACCATCGCGATAACGTGATGCTGGGCGAGCACAGGCGCGTGGGTCACCGTCTGGATGGTCTGGCCGTCCAGCGACGCGTCGGATCGGGAGCCTTCGTTGATGCGAACACGGTATGCGTGACAGGCCCGGGAAATGAAACCGAGCTGGTGCAAGGCGGCATCATCCTCATTGCCACGGGCTCGTCGCCGTTCCGGCCTGCCGAATTTCCTTTCGAACATCCCCACGTGCACGACTCCGACGAGATCCTCAACATCGAGTCCGTGCCGCACGTGCTGGTGATCGTCGGCGCCGGYGTCATCGGCTGCGAGTATGCGTCGACATTCTGCGCGCTCGGCACCACCGTGCATCTTGTCGACGGTCGGTCGTCACTGCTTCCCTTCATTGACGCCGAAATCTCGAGCGCCCTCACGACAGCACTGACGGCGCTGGGCGTACACCTGCACCTGGGCGAACGTGTCGCGCAATGCGTCACCCATGACGATGGCAAGGTCGAGGTGATACTGGCATCGGGTGAGTCACTGGCCTGCGACGATGTATTGGTCTGTTCCGGGCGGACCAGCAACACCGAACGATTGAACCTGGGCGCCGCAGGCATTGTCCCTGGTAAGCGTGGCCTGATCGATGTCGACGAGAACTTCCGCACCTCGGTGCCCCATATCTACGCCGCAGGCGATGTGATCGGCGCGCCGGCCCTCGCCTCTACGGGCATGGAGCAGGCCCGAGCCGCCATGAACCGAGCCCTGGGATCGGACCTCAAACGCGATGTCGCCTCGTTACTGCCCACGGGTATTTATACGATTCCCGAGATCGGCTCCATTGGCGCTACAGAAGAATCGCTACGCGCAGAAGGCGTCGACTACATCGCGGGCCGCTGGCGGGCCGCAGACACGGCACGAGGATGCATCCTCGGCGATGACCACGGCATGATCAAACTACTGTTCCGGCGTGTCGACATGAAGCTTCTCGGCGCGCATGTGATTGGTGAGCATGCTACCGAGACTGTGCACATCGGCATGATCGCCATGCTGATGGATGCTGGAGCAGACCTTTTCAACAAAGCCTGCTTCAACTTTCCCACGCTTGGCGACCTTTACAAGTACGCGACCTACGATGCGCTGATCCAGGAAAGGACATCCAGGGACGGCCTGGCACGACCGACAAAGTAGCGACATGGACAACGATTGCTACACCGCAACCCTCTCGCCCTGATCGATACCTGTCCACGCGTATTGCACCACTGAATATTTCTCGCGCGAGGCAACCGAAGCCAGTCGCCGGGGCACTCACGTCCAGTCAATGTTGATGGTTGGAGCCGGTACACCGGCCCCGCACCGTTGCGCTGCCTCAGCCCCACGGCCTACGAGACCATTCGCGATGCTGGATATCCAGGTAGGCCACGGGGACCGGGGAGCCCTATCCGCCGCTCGCCACGGTACAGGTCGCTGCGCTGCTGAGGAGTTGGCGATGGATACCACGCGAGAGCGTAATCACGAGGATTATCGATGACAGAAGCCATCAACGAGCGTTCGGATGGAGTAACGCCGGTGGTTTCGGTCGTCCTACCGACCTACAACCGCCTGCCGCTGCTGCGCCTTGCCATTGCATCGGTAGTCGGACAAACATTCGGCGATTGGGAGCTTATCGTCGCCGACGACGGTTCCACCGACGACACGCGTGGTTATCTCGAAACGATCGATGATCCACGCGTCCGGTCCCTCTCGATGGAGCACCGCGGCGATCTCACTTCAGCACGCAGCGCCGGCCTCAAGCACGCGCGCGGCAAGTGGGTGGCATTTCTTGATTCGGACGACTTGTGGCTGCCCGGAAAACTGGAATTGCAACTGCACCGGCTCGCCGCGCAGCCTGGATGCCGTTGGAGTTACACGGGGTACTCGCTGATTGATACGGACGGAGTGTCCCTGCCGGAGCGCTCGGACCGTCTGCCTCGTCCGGTTTCAGGGGACATCCTCGAACCATTGCTTCGGTTGACGGCCTCGACACCGGTGCAGACCATGCTCGTGCAGCGATCGCTGATCAAGGAGATCGGCGGTTTCGACGAAACAATCCCCATCCATTCCGACTACGACTTCGCGCTGCGACTCGCTGCACGCAGCGAGGTCCTCGCGTTACCCGAAATCCTGACTCGGGTTCGCGAACACCCGGACAGGACCACCTCGCGCTTGCGCCTCGCGGAGCTCTACGCCGATCAGGGGCGCGTATTCCGCAAAGCCGCGGCGGCCACGACGGACCGAAAATTGCGGGTGCTGTGCCTGCACCAGTGCGTGATGCAACTGGCCGGACAAGCAGCGGCATTGTCGCGGGAAAGGTCACACAGGGCCGCGTTCGCTGCGTTGGCCCGCGCCGCCCACATCGCACCTTTCAAAGGAGTGGTCTGGCGAACTGCGGCGGGATGCGCAGGGCGGGCGTTGGGCGTCTTCACATAAAGACGTGAATCACGATCAGGCTGGACGCCGCATCGCCGCCCGGTGAAGCGTACCGGCAGGCGTGGATCATGCGGGGCGATTCGATGGATGGCGTTTCGATGGATGGCGTTCGCCGATGCGTCCCAGTCCCCGACGAGCACGGCCCGGCCTGCCGACGGCGGCGTGATCGGTGCGCCGGCCCGCGCCGCGACGGGCATGGAACAGGTCCGAGCCGCCATGAACCGCGCCCTGGGCTCGGACCTCAAGCGTGACGTCGCCACGCTACTTCCCACGGGTATTTATACGATTCCCGAGATCGGCTCCATTGGCGCGACCGAAGAAAGGCTTGCTTCAACTATCCGACACTTGGGGACCTTTGTAAATACGCGACCTACGATGCGCTGATTCAGGAGCGAGCATCCAGGCAAGCTCCGGCGCGGTCGGCGAAGTAGCTAGCTTTCGCGACGCGCCCGAGAGAGCCAGGCCGACTTCGACCCCGGCAGAGGATCTAGCGCTGTATGGAAGGGACTTGGGGCTGTATGTCCTGAGATGGCTGCTGAACCGCTTGCATCTGACTCTGCTCAACTTGCGCCTGCTTATTTGCCTGAATGTGCGTCAATGCCTCCGCGCTGCTTTGCTGGAGCGGCGTCTGGACGGCTTGCATGACATCCACGTCGGTATATTGTTTTAAGGGCGAATTAAGGGCCCCTGGACCGCGTAGGCGCGGCTTGCATCATCCGACAGAACAACATGATCGATGCGGTTGAATCCAGCGGCCGTAGCGGCTGAGACCAAGCTCCCCGAGAGCATCTGGCTATGCGGCCCCGTCTCTCGCTGGTGGTCTTTGTCGAGCTGCGCCACGCACTGGAATGCTTGGTCGTACATTCCTTTTGCCGGGTGACCGACGTCCATCATGCTCGGCGCCTTGTGCTCCGCGACCGCCTCAGCCATCGATGCGAGCGTCGCCTTCCCCACCACGCCGTCGGGATGCAGCCCGTGATCGTGCTGAAAGGCCTTCACCGCGAAATCGGTACCGGGACCAAATGCCGAATCAGCCTCGAGCGGTTTACCGTGTGCGTCCTCGTAGCCGAGAGACGCGAGCGACGTCTGAACGTTGCCAACGGCATCGCCTCGATCCCCCTTACGAACAACTCCGTTGTGCTCTTTGTCATGCGTCTGTGGAGACTTACCTTCGGCCAGTGCGATCCCGGCTCGCAGTGTGGGACCGTGGCCTGTCTGGATCAGCTTATCGGCATACGACTTGTCGGTGGCATATCCCGCCTTTGCCATCGCCGCGGCCTCCTTTTCCAGATCCCCCTTCACACCCGGGTCGAAGAGGCCCGCTTTCGCGTACCGAGGATTATCGGCAAGGAAGTTTCCGCGATCTGCCACCGAGTCCGCGTACGAGTCATACACGCGAAATTTCTCCTTCGACATGATTGTGTTG
>NZ_JBFUIT010000198.1:0-7538 GCF_056401735.1 Luteibacter sp. P4_D7_3 | reverse complement strand
AGGTAGTTCAGGCCGACATCGTTGAGGAAGGTCAGGCGCTCGCGGATCTCCTTGACGATCTTCACCGCGATCTCGCCACGCCAGCCCGGCAACTTCAGGCCTTCGAAGAAGCCGAGGGCATGGTCGATGGCGAGCGAGGTGAGTTCGGGGATCGCGCGGTCGGCAACGAACACGTTCCGTGCCGACGGGTTCAGGCGCTGGCCGCCGCAATCCGGGCAGGGATGATCCGCGATGTAACGGGACAGCTCCTCGCGCACGGCAGCCGACTCGGTTTCGCGGTAGCGACGCTCGAGGTTGGGCAGGATGCCTTCGAACTTATGCTCGCGGGTGACCTTGCCGCCGCGGTCCGTGATGTACCGGAACGGGATGACGTCCTTGCCTGAGCCGTTGAGCACGGCGTTCTGCATCGGTTTGGCTAGCTCGCGCCACGGCGTTTCCGGGTCGAACCCGTAGTACTTGGCCAGCGAGATGATCAGCTGGAAATAGTGCGCATTGCGACGGTCCCAGCCGCGGATGGCGCCGCCGGCGAGGCTGAGCTCGGGGTGGCCGACCACGCGCGACGGATCGAACACCTGGGTAACGCCCAGGCCGTCGCAGGTCGGGCAGGCGCCGACCGGCGAATTGAACGAGAAAAGGCGCGGCTCGAGCTCCGGGAGCGAGTAATCGCACATCGGGCACGAAAAGCGTGACGAGAACAGCTGCTCCGCGGCCTTCGCATCATCCATATCGACCAGGATGACAATGCCTTCGCCAAGGCGCAGGGCGGTCTCGAAAGACTCGGCCAGGCGTTGCTTGATGTCCTCGCGCGGACGGAAGCGGTCGATCACGGCTTCGATCGTGTGCTTCTGGCGCAAAGTCAGCGGCGGCACGGCGTCGAGGTCATAGACCTCGCCATCCACGCGGGCGCGGACGAAACCTTGCGCGCGCAACTGGTCGAACACCTGTACGTGCTCGCCCTTGCGCTCGCGAATCACCGGCGCCAGGAGCATCCACCGCTTGTCGGCATCGAGTGCCATCGCGGTGTCGACCATCTGGCTGACGGTCTGCGCTTCCAGCGCGATGCCGTGGGTCGGGCAGCGCGGCGTACCGACCCGCGCGTAGAGCAGGCGCAGGTAGTCGTACACCTCGGTGATCGTACCGACGGTGGAGCGGGGATTATGGGAAGTCGACTTCTGCTCGATCGAGATGGCCGGCGAGAGGCCTTCGATCGTGTCCACGTCCGGTTTTTCCATGATCGAGAGGAATTGCCGCGCATAGGCGGACAACGACTCGACGTAGCGACGCTGGCCTTCGGCATAGATCGTGTCGAAAGCCAGCGAGGATTTACCGGACCCGGACAGCCCCGTGATCACGATCAGGCGATCGCGGGGCAGGTCGAGGTCGATATTCTTGAGATTGTGCGTGCGGGCGCCGCGGATGCGAATGCTGTCCATGTGCCGACATAAATGGGGGAAGCCCCCGACTATACCAAGGGTTTTCCGCCTTCATTCCGCCTCGACTTGTGACGGTTCAGCACAGGTGATTTGCGGGATCGGTACCCCGCCGCATCGGCGTACCCGGCGGAGGCCGAGGCGGCTACCATGGCCGTCGCCCCGGGGAGGGGTGTGCCATCCATCCCGAAGAGGAACATGACGCATGCGTAAGTGGAAAGGGATTGCCGTCGGCCTGGTGCTGGCGGGTTGTGCGGGCCAGGCGCTCGCGGCGCAGCCCAGCGAGCAGCAGGTGCGCCAGCTGATGGACGCCGTCGGCATGGGCCGCATGCTCAGCCAGATGAACAGCCAGATGGCGGGCGTGATGCAGAGCGCTCTGCCTTGCGTGCCGGCCAGCTACTGGCAGGGTTTTGTGGACGCCAACGCGACCAATCAGCTCATCGGCCGCATGGTGCCGGTCTATCAGAAGCATTTCACCGCCGAGGATATCGACGGCCTGCTCAAGTTCTACCGTTCGCCGTTGGGCCAGAAGGTGATCACCCAGATGCCGGCGACCATGGCCGAGGGCATGCAGATCGGCAAGCAGTGGGGCCAGGAGCGCGGCCAGCAGATGGTTTCCCAGCTGCAGAGCCAGGGCACCCTGAACCCGCAGGGCCAGTGCCCGGCCAGCGGCACCGCCGCGAAGCCCGCCGGCGCGACGCCAGCGCCGGCGCCAGCTCCCGCACCCTCGAAGAAGAAGTAGGCACTCACCTTGTGGGAGCCGCTTCAGCGGCGATCCTGCGGCAGCGGGCCGGGTTGAGGTACCCCGGCATCGCCGCTGAAGCGGCTCCCACAGAAAACCTGCCGTGTATGGGGTAGGAGCGGACTTGTCCGCGAACCCTCAGGCCCGCCTCGGGCGAACGAGGCTTTGCGCTGGCACGGGCCGGCTGTCCGGTCTAACGGAGCGGGCGGTTGGCTCTGTCAGGGCCTTACAGCCGGCATGTGCGAGGCGCAAAGCCTTTCTCGCCAGATGGCCGCTGAGGGTTCGCCGCTGAAGCGGCTCCTACATAAGCCGTTGTTCCGAATGGTTTTTCAGTGGAATGGCGGGGTTGGCGCCGAGGCCGGTCACCTCGCCTTAACCATCTGATTGACCTTGCCTTTTCCCCTTGGCTATAATTCGCAGTTCGCAACACCCGCAAGACCCTAAAAAGAACTACATAATCAGCAACAGGAAACAACCATGAGMTACGCAGTCATCAAGACCGGTGGCAAGCAGTATCGTGTGATGGCAGGCGAAATCCTGCGCGTCGAACTGCTCACCGCCGAAGTCGATTCCACCGTCCAGTTCGACCAGGTCCTCCTGGTGGGCGAAGGCGAGTCGATCACCGTTGGCGCCCCCCTGGTCGCCGGTGCCACCGTCAGCGCGAAGATTCGTGCCCACGGTCGCGCGGATAAGATCCGCATCGTCAAGTTCCGTCGTCGTAAGCATTACAAGCGTACGCAGGGACATCGTCAGCATTACACCGAAATCGAGATCACGGGCATCAACGCCTGATCTGCGGAGGATATGAGTCATGGCACATAAAAAAGGCGTAGGTTCCAGCCGCAACGGTCGCGATTCGAACCCGAAATATCTCGGTGTGAAGATCTATGGCGGCCAGGCTGTTGAAGCCGGCAACATCATCGTTCGTCAGCGTGGCACCAAGTTCCACGCCGGCGTGGGCGTCGGCCTCGGCCGCGACCACACCCTGTTCGCCCTGATCGACGGCACGGTTGCCTTCAAGGTCCGTGGCGAAAAGGGTCGCAAGTTTGTCGACGTCGTCACGGCGTAAGCCTCATTCGACGCGATAACGAAGGCCCCGCCCACGGCGGGGCTTTTCGTTTGTAAAGCAGTTTCACTTCTTCACCCAGGCTCCCTTCCCATGAAATTCGTCGACGAAGCACAGATCAGGGTCACGGCCGGTACCGGCGGCAACGGCTGCGTCAGCTTCCGTCGAGAGAAATTCATTCCGTTCGGTGGCCCCGATGGTGGTGACGGCGGCAATGGCGGTTCGGTCTGGCTCGTGGCGGACGAAGGTCTCAACACGCTCGTCGACTTCCGTCACATGCGTGCCTTCAAGGCCGAGCGCGGGCAGGGCGGCATGGGCAGCCAGATGTACGGCAAGGGCGGCGACGATTCCGAGGTTCGCGTGCCGGTCGGAACCATCGTGATCAACGTCGATACCGACGAAGTGATCGGCGATCTCACGGCGCACGGCCAGCGTCTCAAGGTTGCGCAGGGCGGTCGTGGCGGCCTTGGCAATATCCATTTCAAGAGCTCGGTCAACCGCGCTCCGCGCAAATTCACCCCTGGCACGCCGGGCGAAGTCCGCGACATCAAGCTCGAGATGCGCCTGCTCGCGGATGTCGGTCTGCTGGGCTTCCCGAATGCGGGCAAGAGCACCTTTATCCGTGCCGTATCGGCGGCGACGCCGCGGGTGGCGGATTACCCGTTCACCACGCTGCACCCGAACCTGGGTGTCGTGCGCATCGGTTACGACCAGAGCTTCGTGATCGCCGATATCCCCGGGATTATCGAGGGTGCGGCCGAAGGCGCGGGCCTGGGTATCCAGTTCCTGCGTCACGTCTCGCGTACCAGCCTGCTGTTGCACGTGGTCGATATCCAGCCGATCGACGGTTCCGACCCGGTTGAGCAGGTCCGCACGATCGAGAAAGAGTTGGCTGAATTCGACGCCGAGCTGGTTACCCGCCCGCGCTGGCTGGTGATCAATAAATCCGACGTGTTCTCCGACGAAGCCGAGCTTCATCGCGTGGCGGACGATATCGTCGCCCGCCTGGAGTGGAAGGATCCCTGGTTCCTGGTCTCCGCAGCCAGCGAAATCGGCACCTGGGATGTCTGCCTCAAGGTGCAGCAGTTCTTCGATGCCGAGCGCGAGAAGCAGCGCGATAACAAGGAAATGGCCGACGACGTGCGCATGCGCGGCGAATAAGGCCTTGCAAGGAGGTGGCTCCTTGTGGGAGCCGCTTCAGCGGCGATTGAGTGCTTGCCTCGGACTGGCCCGCTGCCGCGGGATCGCCGATGAATCGGCTCCCACAGGAATCGGCTCCCACAGGAATCGGCTCCCATCGTAATGAGGGCAACAAAAAAGCCGGCTTGCGCCGGCTTTTTTGCGAACAGCGATGTCGCGCAGGCAATTACGCCAGGTCGCGGATCTTCGCGTTCAGGCGGCTCTTGTGACGGGCAGCCTTGTTCTTGTGGATGAGGCCGCGTGCAGCGTAGCGGTCCATCACCGGCACGGCGACGGCGTAAGCCGTGGCTGCGCCAGCCTTATCCTTGGCGTCGATCGCCTTGACGACCTTCTTCAGTGCGGAACGCACCATGGAACGCGCGCTGACGTTGCGCAGACGGCGCTGCTCCGACTGACGCGCACGCTTCTTCGCGGACTTGATGTTGGCCAAGGTGAAGCTCCAGAGTTCTGTTGGTTTTAAGAAAGACGCCCATTTTGAGGCCAAAGACGGGTCGCGTCAATAGCTTAGAGCCCGCGCAGGCGGGCCTGGAGGGCGGGGCGGGCACGCTGCCCGTGAAATTCCAGACCGCAGACTGTCCTCCGCTAGCCCGCCGCTGTCAAACTAGGGGTTTGCGATCACCCGGACACGGATGAAAACCCCCAGCCTTCTTCGCGGCGTGCTGTCTTTCAGCGGCATGACCATGGTCTCCCGTGTGCTCGGCCTGGTCCGCGACATGGCGATCAACGCCTCGTTTGGCGCCAATGCCGCCACGGACGCGTTCTGGGTGGCTTTCCGCATTCCGAACTTCATGCGCCGCCTGTTCGCCGAGGGCTCCTTCTCGACGGCTTTCGTGCCGGTGTTCACTGAGGTCAAGGAGACCCGTCCGCACGACGATCTCAAGCAGCTGATGTCGCGCACGGCGGGCACGCTCGGTGGCGTCCTGTTGGTGGTGGTGGCCCTGGGCGTGATCTTCGCGCCGCAGGTAACGGCGTTGTTTTCTCCCGGCGCGGTCGAGACGCCCGAGAAATTCGAGCTCACCGTCAACCTGCTGCGCCTGACCTTCCCCTTCCTGTTGTTCGTCTCGCTGACCGCGCTCAGCGGCGGCGCGCTCAACAGCTTCCACAAGTTCGGCCTCCCGGCGCTGACGCCGGTGATCCTCAACCTGTGCATGATCGGCGGCGCGCTGTGGCTCGCACCCAGGCTGCATACGCCGATCATGGCCATGGGCTGGGCGATCCTCGTCGCCGGCATCCTCCAGCTGGCCTTCCAGCTGCCGACGCTGCGCCGCCTCGATCTGCTCGCCCTGCCGCGATGGGGCTGGAGCTCGCCGGACGTGCGCCGGATCATGCGGCTGATGGTGCCGACCCTGTTCGGGTCCTCCGTGGCCCAGATCAACCTGCTGCTGGATACAGTGATCGCTTCGCTGCTGGTGGCGGGGTCGCAGAGCTGGCTCTCCCAGGCCGATCGCTTCCTCGAACTGCCGCTGGGCGTGTTCGGCGTCGCGTTGGGCACGGTGATCCTGCCGTCGCTGTCGCGCCATCACGTCGGCGCGGACAAGGAAGCGTTCTCGCGGGCGCTGGACTGGGGCCTGCGGACGACCCTGCTGATCGCGGTGCCGGCGATGTTCGCGCTGATGATCCTTTCGGTGCCCTTGGTGGCGACGATCTTCCAGCACGGCGCATTCACCGCGTTCGATACACGGATGGCCTCCTTGTCGATTTCGGCCCTGAGTTTCGGTCTGCCCGCGTTCGCCCTGGTCAAGGTGGTGCTGCCGGCGTTCTACTCCCGCAAGGACACCCGTACCCCGGTGCGTGCCGGCGTCGCCTCGCTGGTGGCCAACATGGTCTTCAACGTGGCCTTCCTGGCCCWGCTGTTCTTTCTCTGGGCGAGCCCGGCGCAGAAGGCCGGCTCGTGGTTCGCTGCGCTTTCGGCTATTCCCGGCCTGCACATGGCCCTGGGCATGGCCAGCGCGCTGGCCAGCTACCTCAACCTGATCCTGCTTTGGCGCTGGCTGGGCAAGGCCGGTGTCTACGAGCGCCAGCCCGGCTGGGCCCGGCACCTGCTGCGCCTGGGCGTGGCCTGCGCAGCGATGGTCGCCGTGTTGTTGGCTGGCCTCGCCGTCTGGCCCGAGTGGACCGATGTCGAGAAGTGGGAGCGCGTATGGCGTCTGGCCGTACTCGTGGTCGCCGGCGGTGGCGCCTACCTCGTGGCGCTGTTCGCGATGGGTTTCCGCCTGCGCGACCTGCGCACCCGCTGAGACTCGGCGGCGGGCCAGGCGACTCGCATTGTGCGGCGCAATGGGCCGGCTATACTGGCCCGATGGCTTTTATTCCGCATCGCTTCCAGGACGCCCACGCATGACGCTGCGATTCCATCGCGACGTCGACGGACCCTGCCTGGCACCCCAGGGCAGCGTCGTCGCGATCGGCGCTTTCGACGGCCTGCATCTCGGCCACCAGACCATCCTCGACGAGGTGCGCCGTCGCGCCGAGGCGCGTGGCTTCGTGCCCGCCGTGATCACCTTCGAGCCCCTACCGCGGGCGTTCTTTTCGAAGGAGCCCGTACCGCGCCTCTCCGGCGTGCGTGAGAAGGCTGAAGGCATGTCGGCCGCGGGCATTCGCGAGCTGCTGTCGCTGCGCTTCGACGAGGCGCTCACCGCCATGTCGGCCGAAGACTTCGTCCGTCGCGTGATCGTTGGCCGGCTGGCCGCCCGGGAAGTCTGGGTCGGTGAGGATTTTCGCTTCGGCCACCGCCGGGGCGGCGACTTCGCGTTGCTGCAGAGCATGGGCGCCGAGCTCGGTTTCACGGCCCACGCCGTGCCCCCGGTCATTATCGACGGCGAGCGCGTGTCGTCGTCGAAGGTGCGCACCCTGCTTGGTGAGGGCCGCTTCGCCGAGGCGACGCGACTGCTCGGCCGCCCCTTCGTGATCGACGGGCACGTCGAGCACGGCCAGCAGCTTGGCCGCACCCTTGGATATCCGACCGCGAATGTCCATCTCAGTGAGAGGGTCAGCCCGGTTCAGGGTATTTTCGCCGTGCGCATCGGTATCGGTGACGGACCCTGCAGTTGGCCCGGCGTGGCAAGCCTCGGCTTCCGGCCGACGGTRAACGAGGTGCGCG
>NZ_JBFUIT010000197.1:0-7560 GCF_056401735.1 Luteibacter sp. P4_D7_3 | reverse complement strand
GGTTGCATCTGGTCAGCAACCTGCTCTTCCTCGTCATTTTTAGCCTGCCCGCCGAACGGAGCCTCGGCTCCCCGCGCTTTCTCCTGCTCTTCCTGCTCGGCGGTGTGGTGGCGAACCTGATCGGTGCCATTTCGTTGACCGGAACCGGTGTGCCGATCGTCGGATGCAGCGGAGCCGTATCCGCCGTGGTGGGTGCTTATGTGACGCTGTTTCCGCGGGCGAAGCTCGGCCTCGTGCTTCCTCTGGGCCTCTTCCTCGAGTTCGTGCGCGTGCCGGCATTCGTACTCATCGGCATCTGGGCGCTGGTGCAGCTGCTCTTCAGTTATGCGGGCGCGAGCTATGGCGCCGTCGTGTGGTGGACCCACATCGGCGGCTTTGTCTTCGGCATCGTCTTCGCGTTGTTTTCGCGCGGGGCGATCGTGCGCCGCTTACGCGGCTGACATCTCGCGCGGCGCGTGCAGGTGCTCGCGCACGAAGTGACGCAGCAACCGGGTGGCCACGGGTGTCGCCACGACGGCGGCCAGCATGTCGTCCGGCGCCTGGCCTTCGTCACGAAGCACGTCGTGCTTGCGCCGGATGTAGGCGCGCATCACTTCGGCGGAAAATTCCGGGTGGAACTGTGTACTGACTGCGTGCCTTCCGTAACGGACCAGATGGTGCGGATCGCGTTCAGACCGCGCAAGGGCGATGGCGCCAGGTGGGAGCTCCATCACGCTCTGTTCGTGAGTGGCATGGGCGTGGAATCTTTCCGGCAACGAGGCACCGAGTGATTCGTCGGCCGCGCGTTCCGTCACGGTGGTGAGGCTCACCGTCCCCATTTCGCGTCCGCCGGGAAGGTAGTCGACACGGCCGCCGAGCGCATGCGACATCAGCTGGTGCCCGTAGCACACGCCCAGAAGCGGCAGGTCGACATCCATCGCATTCCGGATCCAGCCGGCCGTGCGTTCGCTCCACGCCAGTCGTTCGGTCACCATCGATGCGGAACCGGTGATCACCGCGCCGGCACACTCACCGGGCTCGGGGAGTCGATCGCCTTGCTCGACATCGATGATGCGCAGGTGTGTCGCGCGAAGACGCAGGCCAAGCTGGAACCAACGAGGGAAGTCGCCGTGACGTGCGCTGATCACGTCGGGTGCGCGGCCGGTACGCACGATGAGTAGGGGTTTCATGGGGAAATTGTATCGTCGATATCGGTGGGCGGAAGGACGTTGAGGACTTCGCGCGCCGTCGTGACGCCGGCGGCTACCTGCGCCGCCGCGGAGATGCGTAAGGGTTTCATCCCGTCGCGCAGGGCGGCGGCACCCAGGCGCGAAAGGTCCAGTTCGGCGGAGATGAGGCCACGCAACCGCGACGAGACGGGCATCATTTCGTAGATGCCGGTACGTCCGAGAAAGCCGGTCTTCCGGCACTCCAGGCAACCCACCGATTCGAACACGCGCTCGGGCACGGGAATGTCCCAGCCATGCGTGACGGCACGCCATTCGTCAGGATCCTGCGTCGTTGCCCGCTTGCAGTGCGGGCACAACGTACGCACCAGACGCTGGGCGACCACGCCGGTGAGCGTGGACTGGATGAGGTAGTGCGGCACGCCCAGGTCGAGCAGGCGCGTCACCGCACTTGGCGAGTCATTCGTATGCAGCGTCGACAGCACCAGGTGACCGGTGAGCGATGCCTGCACCGCCATCTGTGCGGTCTCGAGGTCGCGGATCTCGCCGATCATGATGATGTCCGGATCCTGTCGCAGCAGGGTGCRAACACCTGCGGCGAAATCCAGGTCGATCGAGGCCTGCACCTGCATCTGGTTCAGTTCCGGCGAGACCATTTCGATCGGGTCTTCTACCGTGCACACATTCAATTCCGGCTTGGCCAGATGCTTGAGCGTTGAATAGAGCGTGGTGGTCTTGCCCGAACCCGTCGGGCCGGTAACCAGCACAATGCCATGAGGCCGCTCGACCATGCCGCGCCAGAGCAGGCCTTCCTCTTCCGAGAAGCCGAGCTGCGCGAAGTCCTTCATCACCAGGTCGGGATCGAAGATACGCATGACGATCTTTTCGCCGAATGCCGTCGGCATGCTCGAGATACGCAGCTCGACCTCACGCCCACCGGCCGAACGCGTCTTGATACGGCCGTCCTGCGGGCGGCGCTTTTCAGCGACGTCCATGCGAGCGAGGATCTTGATGCGAGAGGTGACGGCGGTCATCACCGGTGGCGGTAGTTCGAACACCTTCTGCATCACGCCATCGATGCGAAAGCGCATCTGGCCGGCATCGCGACGCGGTTCGAGGTGGATGTCGGAAGCGCGCTGCTCGAAGGCGTACTGCAACAGCCAGTCGACGATGTGCACGACATGCCGGTCGTCGGCACCGAGTTCGCCACCCTTGCCCAGCTCGACCAACTGTTCGAAGTTGATGATCTTTGAGGTGTCGCCGATGCCCTTGGCGTCCTGGGCCAGCTGGATCGATCGCTGCACGCCGTAGAACTCGAGCAGGTAGCGGTTGATGTCGATCGGGCTGGCGACGACGCGGCGTACGTCGCGACGAATCATGTGGGCGAGGTCAGTAGCCCATCCGGCGTCGAAGGGTTCCGCTGTGGCGAAGACCACTTCGCTGGTCGTGGAGGACACCGGCAGGATGCGGTGGCGCTGCGCATACGCGCTGCTGACCACCTGGGTGACCTGGGCCACGTTGACCTTCATTGGATCGATTTTCAGATAGGGCAGGTCCGCCTTGGCGGCGACCCATTCCATGAGACCTTCCAGGCTCAGGGGGCGTCCGTCCTCACGACGGTTCACCGGCTTCGCGTTGGCGACGACCACGAGCGGGTGAAGCTCGATCGCGGTCTTGCCGCTCCTGGACCCCATGCGGACGCGTTTGGCATCTTCCCCGGTCAGGTAGCCGTCGACCACCAGGGAGGCCAGCACCTCGTCGAGTTCGAGGCGGCCACGGCGTCCCAGGAGTGCGCCAAGTTGCGGATTGACTACCATCGCTTGCGACCCTGTGTGAATCCCACGCCGCTATACTAGCCCGCTTTATCAAGGACTCGGGAACCATGTCCGCGCCCACTTTCCAAGACGTGATCCAGACCCTGAACCGCTATTGGGCGGACCAGGGCTGCGTGCTGGTCCAGCCCCTCGATACCGAGGTCGGCGCGGGAACCTTCCACCCGGCGACCTTCCTTCGTGCGCTCGGACCCGAGCCCTGGGCAGCCGCCTACGTGCAGCCCTGCCGTCGCCCGACGGATGGCCGCTATGGCGACAATCCCAACCGACTGCAGCACTACTACCAGTACCAGGTAGTGCTCAAGCCGAACCCGGACGACATCATCGAGCTCTACATCGGCTCGCTGAAGGCGCTGGGCATCGACCCGCTGGTCCACGACCTGCGTTTCGTCGAAGACAACTGGGAATCGCCGACGCTGGGCGCCTGGGGTCTGGGCTGGGAAGTCTGGCTCAATGGCATGGAGGTGACGCAGTTCACCTACTTCCAGCAGGCCGGCGGCCTCGAATGCCGTCCCGTCACCGGCGAGATCACCTACGGTCTCGAGCGCCTGGTGATGTACCTGCAGAACGTCGACAGCATCTACGACATCGTCTGGACGCACGCGCCACACGGCATGGTCACCTACGGTGACGTGTTCCACCAGAACGAGGTGGAGCAGAGCACCTACAACTTCGAATACGCCAACGTGGCCGAGCTGTTCCATTGGTTCGACGTCTGCGAAGGCGAAGCCGCCAAGCTGATCGCCGCGGGCCTTCCGCTGCCGGGCTATGAGCAGGTCTGCAAGGCCAGTCATGCGTTCAACCTGCTCGATGCGCGTCGCGCCATCAGCGTGACCGAGCGCCAGCGCTACATTCTGCGCGTCCGCACCCTGGCGCGCGCCGTGGCCGAGGCTTACGTCGCACAGCGCGAGAAGCTCGGCTTTCCCGGCCTGAAGAAACACAAGGAGGCCGTCCATGGCCGATAAGCGCCTGCCGCTCGTCATCGAGCTGGGCACCGAAGAACTGCCGCCGAAGGCTCTCGACGACCTCGCTGCCGCGTTCGCGCGCGGCGTCGTGGAGGGTCTGGAAAAGCGCGGTGTGGCCGCCGACTACGCCTCGGCGAAGGCGTATGCATCGCCCCGCCGCCTCGCTGTGCATATCGCCGATGTCGCCGTCGCCCAGCCCGAACAGACCGTCGAACGCCGTGGCCCCGCCGTGGCCGCCARCCTTGGCGCGGATGGTGAGCCGAGCAAGGCCCTGGTCGGCTTCGCGCAGTCCTGCGGCGTCGATGTATCGGCGTTGGAAAAACTCGAGACCGACAAGGGCGCCTGGTTCGTTTTCCGGGCCGTGAAGGCCGGGCAGCCGACCGCTGCGTTGCTGCCGGAGATCGTCACTGAATCGCTGAAGGCCCTGCCGATCCCGAAGGCCATGCGCTGGGGCAATCGTGACGACAGCTTCGTGCGTCCGGTCCATACCTTGCTGATGCTGCATGGCGCGGACATCGTCGAAGGCCAGATCCTTGGCCTGACCAGTGGTCGCCTCAGCAACGGTCATCGCTTCCACCATCCCAAGCCGATCCACGTTGCCGACGCGGACAGCTGGCTGGACGCCTTGCGCCACGCGCACGTCCTCGCCGACCCTGCCGAGCGCCGCCAGCGCGTGCGCGACGAAGTCGCCCGCGTGGCCACCGGCGGCGTGCCCAGCCTGTCGGACGGGTTGCTCAACGAGATCGCCAACCTCACGGAATGGCCGGTCGGCATCGCCTGCACGTTCGAACGCGCCTTCCTCGACGTGCCGCCGGAAGCCCTGGTCACCACGATGGAGACCAACCAGAAGTTCGTCCCGGTGTTCGATACCGAGGGTCGCCTCACCGAGCACTTCATCGGCGTGGCCAATATCGAGAGCAAGGACCCGGCCGAGATCCGCAAGGGCTACGAGCGGGTCATCCGCCCGCGCTTCGCGGACGCCAAGTTCTTCTGGGACGAAGACCTGAAGTCCCCCCTGGCGGACTACCAGGAAGGTCTGAAGAACGTGACCTACCAGCAGTCGCTGGGTAGCCTCTGGGACAAGACCGTCCGCGTGGCGGAACTGGCCCGGGTGATCGCCAACCGTGTCGGTGTCGATGCCGGGCAGGCCACGCACGCCGCTGCTCTGTCCAAGTGCGACCTGCTCACCCGCATGGTCGGTGAATTCCCCGAGCTGCAGGGCGTGATGGGCCGTTACTACGCCTCGCGTCAGGGCATCGACGCGAACGTTGCCGATGCGCTGGACAGCTTCTACCAGCCCCGTTTCGGCGGCGACGCCATCGCTGCTGGCAAGGTTGGCCAGGTGCTGGCCGTGGCGGAGCGCCTGGACACGCTGGCGGGCATCTTTGCCGTGGGCATGAAGCCCAGCGGCAACAAGGATCCCTTCGCCCTGCGCCGCGCCGCGCTGGGCCTGGCTCGTACCCTGATCGAGGGTGGCCTGGACATCGAATTGCGCGCCACCCTGACCGAGGCTCTGGAGATGATTCCGGAGACGGCCCTGGTGGCAGGCGTGAAGCCGGGCAAGGACGGCAAGGTCCCGGCGGTCGATGTCGGTGCACGTCGTCGCGAGTTGGGCGACGACGTGCAGGCCTTCGTGCTCGAGCGCCTGCGCGGCTATTACGCCGACCAGGGTTTTTCGACGGACCAGTTTGAAGCCGTGCTTGCCGTGGCACCTGCCACGCTGCCCGACTTCGATCGGCGCCTGCGCGCGGTGGGTGAGTTCGCACGCCGCAGCGAAGCCGCCAGCCTGGCGGCTGCGAACAAGCGCGTGGCCAACATCCTGCGCAAGCAGGCCGAAGAGGCCGATGCCGCACCCATCCCGACGACGGTCGACGCCGGGTACTTCGAGTTCGACGCCGAGCGCGAACTACATGCCGCGCTGGCGGCTGCCCGGGCGGAGTCGCAAGGCCTGCTCGCGGCAGGCGACTACACCGGCACGCTGGCGCGCCTGGCGGCGCTTCAGGCACCGGTGGACCGGTTCTTCGACGACGTGCTAGTGAACGCCGAAGACCCAGCGGTGCGCGCGAACCGCCTCGCGCTGCTTGCACAGCTCAAAGCGACCTTCGGCGCCATCGCCGATATCTCCCGCCTCTGATCCGACCGTGCTGCCTCCCACCCTGCCTGCCTTAGCAGGTGTGGTGGGAGCGGCTGCCGTATCCGGCTGATCAGGCCGCCGCGGCGCCCTTGTCGTCCTGGATACGCGACATCAGGGTGCGGCGGAAGGCAATCATGCGATCGGCATAGTCGCCCTCGTTCGAGCGGGCGAGGATGGCGTACATCTCCGCAACCAGGTCCGCGTGGCGCACCGGCGAGAAACGGCTTCCCGTCATCTCGATATCCGACTGCAGTAGCTTCATCGCTGCCGCCAGGCGCGATGCGTCGAGTGCCGTCGCCGGTTGGCCCACGGCATGGTGGCTGCCGTCGCGTCCACGCATCGACTCCGACGTCTCGGTGGGGGTCGCCGGGTCATCGCCCGAGCCGTCCAGCATCATCGGGCCTTCGCCCGCCGCCAGCCACACCAGCGAAAGGCCCAGGGTCTTGGCCATGGTCACGCAACGGCCGCGCGACGGGTCGGTATTGCCGTCGCGCCAGCTACGCACGACACCTTCCGAGAACCCGCAACGGCGGGCGATCTCACTGACACTGCCCGAGATCTTGATGACCGCGCGAACGCGGCTGGCGAATGAAGAGGCCGGTACGCTGGCATCTCCACGGCTGTTATCCAGGCCGCCCATGGCGGAATCGGCCAGGACGGATCCCCTCGAATTGTCGTTCATGCGCATGGAACCTCGTTGTTTTCTACAGGCCGCCCCCCGGCGATTTCGCGAACAAACGCGCGAACCTCGCAATCGGTGTACAGCGATTGCCCTTCGAAAGCCTTTCGTTTGAGAAGTTTCGTAAGTTCGAGGGTATCCGGATCGCGCTAAAGAAAGGCTTCGCGCCACATGACATCTTGTTTAGACAGGGGCGAACGCCTTATGCGACGCGCTTACCCCCCGTTCTGGCTAGGAATGTTTCCTAGGCCAAAGTCCTAATTCACCAACGCCGTCTTTGTGAGAATTCCGTAAAGTACTGGTAATTCGAAAGATTTTTCGGCCCATTGAGATTGCTTCGTAAATTACTGCTGCAACATGTAAATCGAATGTAAAAATTTCGCATTGCTTACTCGTGAAACCTTACGTATATCTGTCACGTCGCCGTAGCAGGCGATGATTCGGGGAGCGTGATCTTTCGTTGGATCACGTTGTTTAGTGGGGACTTTTGCCGCCGATTCAAACCAGAGCCTAGCGTATGCCGGGCCGGGGTCGGCTTGTCGCTAATCGCAGGTTCCTGCGATAGCGGATTTTAACGGGGAGAAGCATTCAATGAATTCGCGTCAATACCGCGCAGCGTCACTGGGACGTCGCACCGCGCTCGCCCTGGCCATCGGCCTGGGTTCCGTGTCGGGTGCTGTTTTCGCCCAGGCGACCACCGGCGCCATCTTTGGTCAGGTACCCGCCGGCGCTGGCTCAACCGTCAGCGTCACTAGCGATGCCGGCTTCACGCGTGACGTGACTG
>NZ_JBFUIT010000196.1:0-7679 GCF_056401735.1 Luteibacter sp. P4_D7_3 | reverse complement strand
CGATCGTGCTGCCGCTGGTCATTGGCGTCGCGCTGTACGTCTGGTGGGAGCGCAAGGTGCTCGGCTGGATGCACGTCCGCATGGGGCCGAACAAGGTCGGTCCCGCCGGCTTGCTCCAGGCCTTCGCCGACGTCGTCAAGCTGCTCCTGAAGGAAGTCGTCCTTCCCACCAACGCCAACCGCGCGCTCTACTTTCTCGCGCCGATGCTCGCCCTGGTCCCCGCGCTCGCCGCGTGGGCCGTGGTGCCGTTCGGTCCGGAAGTGGTTCTCGCCAACGTCAACGCCGGCGTGCTCTACCTGCTGGCCATGACCTCGATGGGTGTGTACGGCATCATCCTCGCCGGCTGGGCATCGAACTCGCGCTACGCGATGCTCGGTGCGATGCGTGCCGCGGCGCAGGTGATCTCGTACGAACTGTCGATGGGTATGTCCATCGTCTGCGTGCTGGTGCTGACCGGTAGCCTGAACCTCTCGGCCATCGTCCACGCGCAGTCGGGTAACTTCTTCACCTGGTACTGGCTGCCGCTGCTGCCGGTGTTCGTCATCTACTTCGTCTCGGGCGTGGCGGAAACCAACCGCGCACCGTTCGACGTGGCGGAAGGCGAATCCGAAATCGTCGCGGGCTTCCACGTCGAATACTCCGGCTCGCCGTTCGCGCTGTTCTTCCTGGCCGAATACGCCAACATGATCCTGGTCAGCTTCCTGACCTCGATCTTCTTCATGGGCGGCTGGCTCTCACCGTTCCCGGAAAGCTGGGGCCTGATCGGCCACGGCGGTTTCCATTGGCTCTTCATCAAGGCCTTCTTCTTCGCCTTCCTGTTCCTGTGGTTCCGCGCGAGCTTCCCGCGCTACCGCTATGACCAGATCATGCGTCTCGGCTGGAAGGTCTTCATCCCCATCACCATCGTCTGGGTCCTCGTCGCCGGCTGCATGAAGTATTTCGGCTGGGTCCACCTCGGCACGGGAGCCTGAAAGCCATGACCCGCGTAACCCACTATCTCAAAAGCCTGCTGCTCATCGAGCTGTTCAAGGGCATGGGCCTGACCATGCGCTACATGTTCAGCCCGAAATACACCGTTCGCTATCCGTTCGAGCACATTCCCAAGTCGAACCGCTTCCGTGGCCTGCACGCCCTGCGCCGTTACGCCAACGGTGAAGAGCGCTGCATCGCCTGCAAGCTGTGCGAGGCGGTGTGCCCGGCGCTGGCGATCACGATCGACTCGGCACCGCGTCCGGAAGATGGCCAGCGCCGCACCACGCGCTACGACATCGACCTGTTCAAGTGCATCTTCTGCGGCTTCTGCGAAGAGAGCTGCCCGGTGGATTCGATCGTCGAGACGCACGTGCACGAGTACCACTTCGAAAATCGCGGCGAGAACGTAGTAACCAAGGCCCAGTTGCTGGCCATTGGTGACCGGTTCGAGCAGGACATCGCTGCCGCCCGCGCGCAAGACGCGGCTTACCGCTGAGCGCCCGGAGAACTCGATGAATACCGATCTGCTTCAACTCATCTGTTTCTACCTCTTCGCCGCGGTGGCCGTTATCGGTGCGCTGATGGTGATCACCGTGAAGAACTCGGTCCACGCCGTGCTCTCGCTGGTGCTGACCTTCTTCAGCATGGCCTGCGTATGGCTGTTGGCCGAAGCGGAGTTCCTGGCCGTTGCGCTGGTAGTCGTCTACGTCGGCGCGGTGATGGTGCTGTTCCTGTTCGTGGTCATGATGCTGGACATCAAGCAGGAGGTCGTCCGCGAGGGCTTCATTCGCTACCTGCCAGTGGGCATCGTCGTCGCGGTGGTCATGCTGGTCGAAATGCTAGCGATGATCGGCGTGAAAGCCATGCACGCCCACACGCTCGGTCCGAACCCGGCCGGTAACTCGAACGTCGCGTGGCTGGGCCAGGCCCTGTACACCGACTTCCTGCTGCCGTTCGAGATCGCCGCCCTGATCCTCACCGTGGGTATCGTCGCCGCCGTCGCCCTGACCCTGCGCCAGCGCGTCGGTGTTCGTCACCAGTCTGCGGCCCAGCAGGTCGTGGTCCAGGCCACCGACCGCGTTCGCGTGATCAAGGTTGCCAGCGAACAGATGGCTTCCGTCAGCCCGGCCCCGGCGCCGGTCGTCGACCCGACGCAGGAGAACGCCAAGTGATCACGCTTTCCCATTACATCGTCCTCGGCGCGATCCTCTTCTGTATCGCGGTCGCCGGACTCTTCATCAACCGCAAGAACGTGATCGTGCTGCTCATGGCGATCGAGCTGATGCTCCTGGCGGTGAACACCAACTTCGTGGCCTTCTCGCGCTTCTTCGGCGACGTCGGCGGCCAGGTCTTCGTGTTCTTCATCCTTACCGTGGCCGCGGCGGAATCCGCTATCGGCCTGGCGATCCTGGTCCTGCTGTTCCGCAATCGCAGCACGATCAATGTCGCCGAAATCGACAGCATGAAGGGTTGATCCGATGAGTCTCTCGCTTTCAATCCTGCTGACGATCGCACTGGCACCCCTGGTGGGCGCGATCCTGGCCGGCCTCTTTGGCAAGCTGATCGGCCGGGCAGGGGCGCATACCGCGACCATCCTGGGCGTGGCAATCGCCTGCGGCCTGTCGTTCTACGTGCTCTACCAGCTGGTCTGGGGTGGTGCACAGAACTTCAACCAGGACGTCTATACCTGGTTCGAGATCGGTCGCTTCCATGCCTCGGTCGGCTTCATGATCGACCGCCTCACCGCCATGATGATGGTGGTGGTGACCTTCGTGTCGCTGCTGGTGCATCTGTACACCATCGGCTACATGGCGGAAGACCCGAGCTACCAGCGCTTCTTCAGCTACATCTCGCTGTTCACCTTCTCGATGTTGATGCTCGTCATGAGCAACAACTTCATGCAGCTGTTCTTCGGCTGGGAAGCGGTGGGCCTGGTGTCGTACCTGTTGATCGGCTTCTGGTACAAGCGCCCGACGGCGATCTTCGCCAACCTCAAGGCCTTCCTGGTCAACCGCGTGGGCGACTTCGGTTTCCTGCTCGGTATCTCGGCGATCCTGTACTTCATGGGCACGCTGGATTACCAGACGGCTTTCGATCACGCTCCCGAGCTGGTCGGCAAGACGCTGCAGATCACGCAGAATCACGCCTGGGACGCCGCGACCGTGATCGGCATCCTGCTGTTCATCGGCGCCATGGGTAAGTCCGCCCAGGTGCCGCTGCACGTGTGGCTGCCGGACTCGATGGAAGGCCCGACCCCCATCTCGGCGCTGATCCACGCGGCGACCATGGTCACCGCCGGTATCTTCATGGTCGCGCGCATGTCGCCGATCTTCGAGCTGACCGAGGGTGCGCTGTCCTTCATCCTCGTCATTGGTTCGACCACGGCGCTGTTCACCGGCCTGATCGGTATCGTCCAGAACGACATCAAGCGCGTCATCGCGTACTCGACGCTCTCGCAGCTCGGCTACATGACGGTTGCGCTCGGCGTCTCCGCGTATAGCGGCGCCGTGTTCCACCTGATGACCCACGCCTTCTTCAAGGCGCTGCTGTTCCTCGGCGCTGGCTCGGTCATCATGGGCATGCACCACGAGCAGGACATGCGCTACATGGGTGGCCTGCGCAAGTACATGCCGATCACCTGGATCACGATGTGGATCGGCTCGCTGGCCCTGGCCGGCACCCCGTTCTTCGCCGGCTTCTACTCGAAGGACGCGATCATCGAGGCCGTCGGTGAGTCGCATCGCTGGGGCGCGGGTTATGCGTACTTCTGCGTCATGGCGGGCGTGTTCGTCACCTCGCTGTACAGCTTCCGCCTGCTGTACATGACCTTCCACGGGAAGGAGCGCTTCACGGTCGAGCACAAGGCGCATGGCCACGGTCATGACGCGCATGCCGTCCATCACGACGCTGCTCACGCTGTCGCCGCTCACCACGACGATGCGCACGGTTCGCACGATATCGTGCAGGACGACGATGACCACCACGGTACGCCGGGCGTGCTCGAGCATGCACCGCACGAGTCGCCGTGGGTCGTTACCGTTCCGCTGGTCCTGCTTGCCATTCCGTCGATCATCATCGGTGGTCTCACCGTCGGCCCGATGCTGTTCGGTGACTGGTTCGGCAAGGCTATCCATGTAGACGAGGCGAACAACGTGCTCGCCGAAGTCGGGCATGAGTTCCACGGCGCCATCGCCATGGGTCTCCACGGCTTCATCCAGTTGCCGTTCCTGCTGGCGCTGGCGGGCTTCCTCGTCGCCACTGTCATCTACCTGTTCAAGCCGTCCATCGCCGACAAGATCAAGAACGCGCTGATGCCGGTCTACAACCTGCTCGACCACAAGTACTGGATCGATGAACTCTACTTCGCGGTGTTTGCGAAGGGTGGTGTGAAGCTCGGCGAAGGCCTGTCGAAGGTGGGCGATACCGCCATCATCGACGGTGCCATCGTCAACGGCTCGGCCAACCTTGTGCAGCGCATCGCCGGTGGCGTCCGCCGCCTGCAATCCGGATTCCTCTTCCACTACGTGTTCGCCATGATCCTCGGCCTCATCCTGCTCTTGGGCGGGTACTGGCTGATCGGGCAATAAGGGAAACGAGCTCTATGTCGAATCACTTGCTCAGCCTGCTGATCTGGCTCCCGGTCGTCGGCGCCATTCCGGTGCTGCTCGCCGGTACCGGACGCCCCGGCCTTGCCCGCTGGATATCGCTCCTGGTCGCGGTCGCCACGTTCGCCGCCAGCCTGGCCCTCATCCCTGCCTATGACGCCACCACGGGTACGATGCAGCTCAACGAATCGTTGAGCTGGATTCCCTCCCTCGGCATCAACTACTCGCTCGCCGTCGACGGTATCTCGGTTGCCCTGATCATCCTCACCACGTTCACCCAGATCCTCGTGATCGTGGGCGCATGGGAAGTGATCCAGAACAAGCCGCACCAGTACATGGCCGCCATGCTGCTGCTCGAAGGCGCCATGATCGGCGTGTTCTGCGCGACGGACGCGATGCTGTTCTACGTGTTCTTCGAAGCCATGCTGATCCCGATGTTCATCATCATCGGTATCTGGGGTGGTCCGCGCCGTGTCTACGCGACGCTGAAGTTCTTCATCTACACGTTCTTCGGCTCGATCTTCATGCTGGTMGGCCTGCTTTACCTGTGGCACAAGACCGGCGGCAGCTTCGCCATCTCGGACATGGCTGCCGTGCATCTGACGCTCACCGAGCAGAGCTGGCTGTTCTTCGCCTTCCTGCTGGGCTTCGCGATCAAGGTCCCGATGGTGCCGGTGCACACCTGGCTACCGGATGCCCACGTGGAGGCGCCTACCGGTGGTTCGGTGGTGCTGGCGGCGGTGATGCTGAAGATCGGTGGCTACGGATTCATCCGTTTCAGCCTGCCGATCGCGCCGGATGCCTCGCAGCATTATGAGTGGCTCATTGTCGTACTCAGCCTGATCGCGGTCTGCTACATCGGCTACATCGCCCTCGTTCAGCAGGACATGAAGAAGCTGGTGGCGTACTCGTCCATCGCGCACATGGGTTTCGTGACCCTGGGTATCTTCATCGCCTTCATCCTGGTGCGTGAGACGAATAACCCGGATGCCGCTCGCCTGGGCATGCAGGGTGCGATGGTCCAGATGATCTCGCACGGCTTCATCTCCGGCGCGATGTTCAGCTGCATTGGCGTCCTGTACGACCGCATGCATACGCGTCAGATCAAGGACTACGGCGGTGTCATCAACGTGATGCCGATCTTCGCCCCGTTCTACGTGTTGTTCGCCATGGCCAATAGCGGCCTGCCGGGCACGAGCGGTTTCGTCGGCGAGTTCATGGTCATCCTGGCCGCGTTCAGTGCCAACCCGTGGATCGCGCTGTTCGCCGCGTTCACCCTGATCATCGGCGCTGCCTACACGTTGTGGATGGTGAAGCGCGTGCTCTGGGGCAAGGTCACGAATTCGCACGTCGCGGAACTGAAGGACGTCAACGGTCGCGAAATCTTCATGCTGAGCGCGTTCGCCGCCGGTGTGCTGCTCTTCGGCATCTGGCCGGAGCCGCTGGTCCACCTGATGGATGCGTCGGTTGCTCGGATTGTCGAGCAGCTGGCCATTACCAAAGTCTGAGCGGGAACTATCCATGCCGAGTATCAACGACATCCTGATCCTGCTCCCCGAGATTTATCTCGTGGTCGCAGCCTGCGTGCTGCTTCTTCTGGATGCTTACCTCAAGCCGGGCCAGAAGGGCGCGGTTCACTGGCTCTCCATCCTCGTCCTGCTGGTTGGCGCGTACCTCGTCGTCAGCGGGCAGCCGGCCTCGTCGGTCAGCGCCTTCGGCGGCATGTTCATCCGTGACGGCGTTTCGGAAGTGCTGAAGGTGTTCTCGCTGCTGATCACAGCGATGATTTTCGTCTACGCGCGTCCGTACCTTAAGGAGCGGGCGATTCCGTTCGGCGAGTTCTACACGCTGACGCTCTTCGCCACCGTCGGCATCATGTTCCTGGTGTCGGCCGGTAGCCTGGTCACGGTGTACCTCGGTCTCGAATTGCTGACGCTCTCGTCGTACGCCCTGGTCGCACTCAACCGCGACTCGAGCCTCTCGTCGGAAGCGGCCATCAAGTATTTCGTGCTGGGTGCGCTGGCCTCGGGCATGCTGCTGTACGGCATGTCGATGGTCTACGGTGCTACCCATAGCCTCGACCTGCACACGATCCACGCCGCCATCGTCGGTACCGAGTGGAAGACCCTGCTGCTGTTTGGCCTGGTCTTCATGATCACCGGCATCGGCTTCAAGCTCGGTGCCGCGCCGTTCCACATGTGGATCCCGGACGTGTACCAGGGCTCGCCGACCGCCGTGACCGTGTTCATCGGTTCGGCACAGAAGCTGGCCGCGTTTGGCATGGCGTATCGCTTGCTCTCGACGGGTATGGGCGATGCTGCCGGCGGTGCCACCGGCCTCGCGCCGCAGTGRCAACTTATGCTGGCCGTGTTGGCCGTGCTTTCCCTGGCAATCGGCAACCTGGTTGCCCTGGTGCAGACCAACCTCAAGCGCCTGCTGGCCTATTCGACCATCTCGCACATGGGTTACCTCTTGGTCGGCTTCGTCAACGGTGGCCCGGACGGCTATTCGGCGTCGATGTTCTACGCGGTGAGCTACGCGCTGACCAGCGCCGCCGCGTTCGGCATGATCATCGTGCTGTCGCGCTCGGGCTTCGAATGCGAAGAGATCGACGATCTGAAGGGCCTCAACCAGCGTTCGCCGTGGTTTGCCTTCCTGATGCTGCTGGTGATGTTCTCGCTGGCCGGCGTGCCGCCGCTGTTCGGTTTCTACGGCAAGCTGTTGGTGCTGAAGGCCGCCGTGGAAGCGGGCATGCTGTGGCTGGCCCTGGTGGGTGCGGTCGCTGCCATCATCGGTCTGTACTACTACCTGCGCGTGGTCAAGGTCATGTACTTCGATGCACCGGCCGAAGGCACCGATGTCCGTGCCACTGCCGACGCGCCGGCTCGCTGGGTACTCTCGATCAATGCGCTCGCGTTGCTGGTGCTGGGCTTTACGTGGTCGCCGCTGCTGGCCTGGTGCCAGAAGGCGTTCGCGGGCTGAGCTCCGGGTAACGCTGGGCATGGAAAGGCGCGGACTTCGGTTCGCGCCTTTTTCTTGTGGGTGCCGATAGTTGATGGATTGTTGCAGGACGCTTGCAAGAATCTGGCCACCTACGTATAC
>NZ_JBFUIT010000195.1:0-7680 GCF_056401735.1 Luteibacter sp. P4_D7_3 | reverse complement strand
GCCGACTGAGAACCACGGGCTCGGGAAAAAGACTCACGGGGTCAGGACGCGACCGACGGCAAGACACCGTGCCGTCGCTGACGACCATCCACAGGCCGAAAATTGCGAGGCAGTCGGTGGTGAATCGCGGTTGCCGCCACCGCCGCATGCCCCACCGCGACGCTGATCTGGTTGAGGCCGGACACGACATCGCCCGCCGCAAACAGGCCTGGAACATTGGTTTCCATGGAACCGTCCACCACCAGTTTCCCGGCGGAGTCGGTTTGCACGTCGAGTCCCGCCAGTAGCCCGGTCCCCGGCTCGCAGCCCAGGACGGGGTAAATGGTGTCAAACCGATGGACCCGTCCGTCGATCGTTCTAGCCTCGCACCCCGCCACCGAAAAGCTCAAGGAGTGCACGCCGGCATGGAGGGCAACGCCCATCGCCTCGGCACGGCTGCGCGCGTCTGCCGAGGGCGTGTCATCGTCCGGACTGAGGACGGCAACACGCCCGGAGAAGGTCCGCAGAAATCCGGCGTGACCAAGTCCCTCGGATACCGGCGCATAAACCCCGATGGCCTCATCGCGGGCTTCATAGCCATCGCACACGGCGCAAAGGCGTAGCGCGCCTGACGCAATGGCATCCTCGATGCCTGTTGCCTCCGGCAACCGATCCCTGATGCCGGCGGCAACCAACACCGTCCGGGCAGAAACGGTCGACCCCGCCGCGTTGATCTGGAAGCCACCCTCCGACGGCTCCACGGCCGTGACGGTTGCGGCCATGAAAGGAACGTCGTGCTGTTCGGCTTGGGCGCGGAAATGCCCAAGCAGTTCCCGGCCGCCGACGCCAAACGGAAAGCCAGGACAGTTGTGGCTGACGGGAATCCAGCGCGCTCGTGACTCCCCTGCATCAATCACGAGGACTCGGCGGCGGTAGCGCGCAAGGTAAGTGGCGGCCGTGAGTCCGGCAGGACCGGCACCGACTACGACACAATCGTAGGGCTGTTCCATCGGGGCTCCGGGCGGCTTCTGGACATGGGGCGGGCATGATGGGCCCCTTCAAATGAAGGCCAGAGCGCAATGCTGTGAAGTTCCACCGACAAACCAGGCGAGGCGACAGCGGGCAACATGGTCAGGAGTTCTCTACCTCCGTGCCACGCCGTTGCTAGAAGCCCTTCTGGACCTGGACCCACGCCCGAACATCGTGCGTGTCGCCAAGGATTGCCGGTCGGGCCCCTACCGGATGCGCGACGTCCGCGCTGACCACCCATTGATCGTCGCCCTGCCACCGTAAGCCCAAGCCCACGTCCTGCATGTGGGCGCTATTGGTGCCCGGAGCAAAGCGGTCCTTGTATAGGGTCACGTGCCYCGCATCCGCGAATACCAGCGCGATCAGGCTGCCCGGTGTGCCGACGTGAAGGGACCGGCGGAACTCGAGGTTGACCATCTGGCCCTGGCTTCCCGCCAACACCCCGGTGTCATACCCGCGCACGTTGTTCGCCCCGCCAAGATAGAACTGCTCGGCGGTATCCACGTTCTTATTCGCCCACTGCCCCTGAAAGCCGAGGTACAACGCGTTGTTGTCCGACAGCTGCTGAAGGCGCGCAACGGAGAGCGTGTATTTCAGATAATGGCCCTTCGTCTGGGCGCTGATCGCATCGACAAATTCGGCGAAGGCGTCATTGAAGCCCAACAAGCCGTAAGTGGCGGCCAGGTTGAAGTTCGTCACGCCGTGCGCGTCACGCTGGTCGCCGGCAAGGGTCGCGGTCCAGCCATAGGTATGGCGTAGCGTGCGAATGCCGACGATGTCGATGGAGTCGTTAAGATGGCGACGGTCGTAGCCAAGCTGGCCGTAAAGGTTCCCGTCGGTGGAGCGGATGAACGGATGACTGACGAACACACTCGCTACCTGCGCCGTGCCGTGCGCGTCCAGCACGCGCAGGTCACCCTTGAGCTTGTAGTCGAGCGACGAGACCGCCGCCCCGACCACCGTGCCTTCGCCATTGAGCAGGTAACGGTAGCCGAGCCGCCCGTAGTTCATGTTCGAGCCGGCAGTGAGCGCAGTCGCGTCAAGCACGTCACCCTGATGGAACAGGCCATTGATATTGAAGGTGCCTGTCATGCGCGTTCGGCCGGTGTAGCGGTTCCCGTAATCGTCGAGCGCGACCGTGCCGGTGTAACGGGGCCGATCATCCGTCCGCACGGCAAGGTCTGATGTACCCGGCTCAAGCCCGGGGCCGAGCGCCGATGTCTCGGAGACGCCCGGAATGTCGCCCAGCAGCAACAGGCTGCGATCAAAGCCGTGCGATGAGACCGGCATGCCCTCCTTGAGCGGCGCCAGCGTAGCCTGCAGCGGACCGTCGTGCGTTGCACTGTGGTTCTCGAGTGTCACTTTGCCCAGTCGCGCCTCCTGCACGGCAAGGCGGACCGTGCCACCGGTCAACGTTTGCGCCGGCACATAAGCGACCGTCAAAGGGTAGCCCTTTGCCCGATACGCGGCAGTGATCCGGCCGGCTAGCGCATTGAGCTGGCCGAGGGTCATGTCGGTGTTCTCGCCCGAAGCGACCAGCGCATGCAGGTCTTCGGCCGGCAACAAGGTGGCACCCGTGATCTCGATGCGCGTGACGTGGAACGGGGCGCTGTCGCCTTGCGCCGTCGGCACTTGCGGCGTGACGGTCAGGCCCGTGTCATCGGAGCGCTGAGGGGCGGGTGTTGCAGGCACCTGGCGAAGCAAGTCACCGGTCTGGGGAGCGCGCACCTGAGCGGTCGCGCCCGAAGCGATGGCAAGCAGGATGCAGGCACCCAGGACATTCGCGGTGCGCTTGGGAAATTGAACCATGGTCATCGAAAAGCCGTTTCTGATTCGAAGGGGGTTATTCACTGCATCACGTCCGCAGGCAGTCGCACGCCGCCACTGACGACCTGCAGCGAAAGGCCGGAATTGAAGTCCGAGCGCTGCACGTTCTTCTCCACCGGCTGCCGGGTCTTTTTGTGGTTACCGGTGTAGTCGCCGACCGTGACATTCGAGGCGACGCCGTATGGCGTGGCTAACGTCTCGGGCCCAAGCAAGGCGTCGATCTGGGTCAGTGCATTCCCCGAGGTCCCTTGCGAGGCGCTCTGAGTGATGTTGGCCGTCGTGGTCGGATTCCAGCTGAGGGCGTAGTTGCCGGCGCCGTCGCCGGCGATCATGCCGGTCACATTCACTGTTTTCCCGTTGCCTACGTTCTTGTCGGAGAAGGCACCGACGGTCGACAAGGACACGCTGTCCCCCGCCAGGACGCCGCTCAGCACGCCTTGGGTGATCGCGGCGGTGTTTCCGTCATAGACCTTGTCGTTGGCCGTGATGTTGGCGTTAATGCCAAGTGGCGTAATGGTCGCCACGTCGTGGCCGCCGACGAGCGTGTAGTTGCTGGCCAGCGAGCTGCCATTATCGTTGAGCGCCAGCGAACCAAGGCCCGCGAGTGCGCGGTCCGTGGCTACGTTCTTGCTGGCAAGCACACCCTGGCCGGACAGGAACAGGCTTTCGCCCGCGACGCCAGCAATCACCCCAGCGTTGCCGAACATGCCAGCACCAGCCACGGTGCTGCCGTCGTACACGCGCGTGCCGGCGAGGTCGAGCACCAGCTTGTTGATCGCGGCGGTGGTGGTCGTGTTGGTGGTCAACGTGTAGTTACCAGCATCCGTGCCGGTCAGCTGGCCCGCCACGTTCACCGTCTTGCCCGACCCCGCATTCTTGTCCGCGAAGGTGCCCTGGGTGATGACACCCAGATCGTCGCCCGCAAGCGCACCCGTGAGGCTGCCCTGGGTCTGCGCCGTGGTAGTGCCATCGTAGAACTTGTCGCTGGCGACGATGCTGCCGCCGATAGCCAACGGGGTGATGTTGCCTGTCGTCAGGGCTGTCGTGTTGAACGCGTAGTTGCCAGCGTCCGCTCCCGAAGCGGAGATGCCGTTCACCGTGATGGTCTTGACATTGGCGACATTCTTGTCGCTGTAGTTCGCCGTGCCGCCCGCGAAGGTGATCTGGTCGCCGCCGAGGACGCCGGCAGCGCCCAGGCCCACCACGGCCAGGGAGCCGCCGTCGTAGACTTTATTGGACCCGGTGGCATCGACCACGATCTGCTTTGGGGTGATGGTCAGGGTRTGCGTACCGCCGACCAGCGTGTAGTTGCTGCTGAGCGCAGCCCCGTTAGCGGTGAGACCCAGCGTTCCGGTCGAGGTCAGGATCTTGTTGGTCCCGGCGTTCTTATCCCCCACGGAGCCATCGCCGCTCAGGTCGAGCGTATCGCCGTTGATGCCCGCGACGACCCCGTGGTTACCAAAATCCCCAGCCGCAGCGACGGTCGAGCCGTCGTACACGCGCTCTCCGTGCAGGTTGATGATGTAAGGCGTGATGTTCGCGAGCGTGGTCGCTACCGTGTTGTAGACATAGTTTCCGGCATCGGTGCCCGCTGCTGTGATACCGCTGACCGTGACGGTCTTGCCATTGGCCGCATTCGCATCGGAGAACAAGGACGACGCGCCGCTGAAGCTCACATCGTCGCCGCCGATAAGACCGGTCTGCGACAGCACCGTCGTCGCCGTGGCATTGCCGTCATACATTTTGTCGGCCGCGCTCGTGCCGACCACGATGGTCGCCGGCGTGATGTTCGCGGTCGTGGTGGTGTTGCTGGTGACGACATAATTGCCGGCATCTGCCCCACCAACGACACCGGAGACATTAACGGTCTTGCCGTTGCCAACGTTCTTGTCGAGGAAGCTGCCCGTGGTCGACGCGTAATCGACGATATCGCCGCCGAGCACGCCCGACAAGCTGCCATGCGTCACCGCCCCCGTCGTACGATCGTAAACACGGTCGTCGGCCACGATGCTCCCGCTGATGGCCAGCGGTGTGATGTTGCCGGTGGTCGCGGCCGAGGTGTTGAACGTGTAATTGCCGGCGTCCGCACCGCTGGCCGTGATGCCTGTGACCGAGATGGTCTTACCAGTGCCGACATTCTTGTCGCCAAAGGTGGCTGCGCCGGATGCAAAGTCCACCGTGTCGCCCGAAATCAGGCCTCCGGATGCCAACGTAGCCGTTGCCGCCGTGGTGGCGTCATAGACCTTGTTGCCGCCGATGGCAGTGACCGTCACCGCGAGCGGGGTGATCGTAAAGCTGTCGATGCCCCCCAACAGCGCGTAGTTGCTCGCACTTGATCCTCCCGTGCCGTTGAGTGCCAGCGTGTCGAGGTCGAAACCGCCCGTGCCGTCAACAGCCCGGAGGTAGGTGGCCACATTCTTGGATGCGCTTCTACCCGCACCGGTGAGGATCAGCGTTTCACCATTGGCGCCGGCGACGACGCCGTTCGTTCCAAAGAGGTTCGCACTGGCCGTCGTCGTGCCGTTGTATACACGCGTCCCGGTCAAGTTGATGATGAAGGGCGTGATGTTCGCGGTGGTGGCTGCGCTGGTGTTGGCCAGCGTGTAGTTCCCCGCATCGGCACCGCCGGCGGTGATCCCATCCACACTCACTGCCTTGCCGGTCCCGACATCCTTGGTATCGAAGAGGTTGCTGGCGGCGCTGAACGTCACCTGGTCGGTGCCCAGCAGATCCTGGCTCGACAGCGTCGCGCCCGATGCCGTGCTGCCGTCGTAGACCTTGTTGACCCCATTGGCGTCCACATGGATGAGCTTCGAGGTGATGTCGGCGAACACGTTGGCCGGCTGCACGAGGGTGTAGTTGCCCGCGTCTGCCCCGGCAATGCCCATGGCCGTGGCGACCGACTTGTGCGTGCCGACATTCTTGTCGCTGAAGGTGCCGACATCGGCGTTCGTCAGATCGACGGTGTCCGACCCCAACACGCCATCGAGCGTGGCGTTGTGCAAGGCAGCGATGGTGTTCGCGTCATACACCTTGCTGTCGGCCGTGGTGTTGATCACGTTGAGGATCGCCGGCGTGATCGTGTAGGTATCGGTGCCGCCGGTCAGCGTGTAGTTGCTCGCGAGGCCACCCGCGCCGTTGGCCAGCGCGAGCGAACCCAGCGCGAAGTTACCGCCGGTATAGCTACCCACGTTCTTGCTCGCCGTGTTGCCCGTGCCCGAGAGGGAGAGGCTCTCACCCGACACCAGGTTCCCCAGGGTCAGACCAGGGCTGAAGATCGAGGTCGAGGTGTCGTAGACCCGCGTTCCGCCCAGGTTGAGAATACGCGGCGTGATGTTCGCCAGTGCTGTCACCGTCGTGGTCGAGAGCACGTAATTGGCCGCGTCAGCGCCGCCCTTGGTGATGTTGCTCACCGTGACGGTGCGTCCGTTGGCCACATCCTTGCCGTCGAACTGCGGCGTCGTGGACTCGCCGAAGTTGACCGTGTCGCCCGCGAGGACGCCCGTGGACGACACCGTCGCCGTGGCGTTGGTGGTTCCATCGTACTGCCGGCTGTCCGCCGAGGCCGTGGGGGTGATGGTCAGCGGTGAAATGGTCGCCGTGAGCCCCGTGGGCTGGACGAGAATGTAGTTGCTGCTGTCGCCACCGGTCACGGTCATCGACGTGCCAACAGACTTGCCGACACCGGCATTCTTGTTGGCGAATGTCCCGGTCGCGAAGTTCCCCAGCGTCACATCGTCCGTGCCCAACCGCCCCACAAGCGTCGAGCCAGAGAGTTGCGCCACGTTGGAGCGGTCATAGGTCTTGTCGGCTGCCACCGTGCCGGCGACGGTCAAGGTGGCCGGGGTGATAGTCACCCAATCGATGCCGCCGGTCAGCGTGTAATTCGTCGCGGTGCCGCTGTTGTCGCCCAGCGCCAACGTGCCGAAGTTGGCGAAGCTTCGCTGGTTGCCTACGTTCTTCGTCGACAGGACACCGCTGCCGGTCAGCGTCAGGCGTTCGCCATTCACGCCGGCGATCGTGCCGCCACTGGTGAACAAGGCAGCATCGGCATCGGTGGTCGCGTCATAAACGCGCTGGCTCATCAGGTTGATGATGAAGGGCGTGATCGTGCCGAGCGCGCCGGCGGCACCGGTTGGCAGGTCATAGTTGGCGAGGTTGGTGCCCGAAAGTGCCACAAAGTCCGACACAGAAAGCGTCGACGTCAGGCCGCGGTTGCTGCCGGCGTTGACATTGTTGTACTTCGCGGTGGACGACTGCGGAATGCTCGCTCCCTGCCCGCTCACGAAGCCCGAAAGTGTGTAGTCACCAGCGGTCAGCGTCACGGAATCCGAGCCGTCGTACGGTTTGGTCGGATCGCCCGTGATGGACGCCGTGACCTGGCGCCTGGAGATACTGGCGGTAAGGCCGCTGACCTGGTCGACGCGGTAGTTGCCCGCGGCGCTGCCTGCCAATCCAAACCCTGACGTCGTTACGTCGAGGTTGTTGGCTGCGTTGGCCGACCGCACGCTGCCGCTCGCACCCGAGGTATCGAGCGTCACGTTCCCGTTGTCGGCACTGAAAATGCCGCCCAACGACGCTGTGCCCGTGCTCAAGGCAATGCCCGTGTTGCCGTCGTAGATCTTATCGATGGCCGACACACCGTTGATGCTCAGTGTGAACGGGCTGATGGTCGCAGTCAGGCCGGTCAGCGGCATGAGCGCGTAATTACCGGCTTCGCTGCCTGAAATGGAGAAGCCATTGGCTGTGACGGCTTTGCCGACGCCAGCATTGGCATCCGCAAAGGTTCCGGTCGTGCCTACCGCGAGGGCAACCTTCGCCGCGTCGTTCGAGTCAGCGCCCACC
>NZ_JBFUIT010000194.1:0-7685 GCF_056401735.1 Luteibacter sp. P4_D7_3 | reverse complement strand
CCCGGAGCCTCCGGAGGTCAACGCTAAATGACCCAGGCCCTGAAAGGCTGCCGTCTGGGCCAGCCCGGTGACGATGGTTCCGCCTAACGGAGGGCAGGCCAGGGGACGACGCATCACTACCAGCACAACGAACAGCAACGCAGCCCCGATGAGGTAGCGCAGCGCGCAGAAGTCGAACGGCCCGGCGTAGCGCAGCACCAGCTTCATCACGATCCAGCTGAATGCCCAGATCACGACGGTCGCGCCCAGTGCGACGACCGCGCCCGTTGATGCTCTTGCTTCGTTCATGCCCGGCCGACGTAAGGATCGAAGTCCTTATCTTGGCTTATTCGGGCACGTACCTGTAACCAAACGCGTCTTGAGGGCGAAGACCCTTTGAGCTATCTGGCTCTTTCGGAGACGCGACCATGAACACCACACAAAAGCTGGCTGCCGCCCTCGCCGGCGTACTGGCGGCCGCAAGCGCCGTCCACGCGCAGGATCGCCCGCTGGATCAACGGCGCTTCGACTCACCCTACGTTTACGTTATGTCCAACGACATCCAGGGCAACAGCGTCGCCGTGTTACGTCGCAACTTTTTCGGGGGCCTGGAAAAGGTGTCGGTCGCGTCGACGGGAGGGAAGGGCGTCGGCGTCGGCACCACGGCTCCGCCCCCGGACCCGCTCGGTTCTCAGAATGCGCTGATCAGGAGCGAGGACGGCCGTCTGCTCTTCGCCACCAATGCGGGCTCCAATCAGGTGTCCGTATTCGCTATCGAGGGCAGCCGCCTGCGCCTGATCGACGTCCAGCCTACCGGCGGTACCTATCCGGTCAGCGTCGCCCAGAGGGGCAGTCGCCTCTATGTTCTCAACAGCGCCAACACCTCCACGATCACGGCATTTCAGATCACCGCCGGAGGGCAGCTCGTCGCCTTGCCGGCGGAGACGCGCCTGCTTGGCACGGATGCGCCCCTGGTGGGCAACCAGCCCAACGTTGGCATGACCCCGGCGCAACTGCAGTTCTCGCCGGACGGTGGCTGGCTCGCGGTGTCGGTCAAGGATGCCTCCGCCAAGGGGTGGTTCGAACTCTTCGCTGTCGACCGCAACGGGAGTCTGGCCAAGGATCCCGACATCACACCGTCGAACGACCCACAGCCCTTCGGCTTCGACTTCGACGCGCACGGTCACCTCGTCACGTCGCAGGCTGCCGGCTCGGCGGCCAGTTCGTATGCGATCAGCCATGACGGCAGCCTGAAGTCGATCTCCAGCGATATCGCAAACGGACAGGCCGCCGCATGCTGGCTGACGGTGTCCGGACGTTTCGCATTTACCGCAAACGCGGGCAAGGGAAACATCAGCGCGTATCGCATCGGTGGCGATGGCTCGCTGACCGTCCTCCATGGCGGCGTCGCTGGTTCGCTGGAAGCCGGTGCCGCACCGACCGATCTCAAGGCTTCCGCGGATGGATTGTTCTTGTACGTCGGCAATTCCCTGGGTGGCGATATCGACACGTTCCTGATCCTGGCCGATGGTCGACTGTTGCAAGTCGGACAGACCCCCGTGTTCTCAGGGGCATCCGGTATGCAGGGTATTGCTCTCTGATCGACAGTGCAGGGGAGTTCCTGCGGACATGCACGACTCCCCTGCGCACGTGAGATCAGCACATCGGTGCGGTGACACCATCGTGGCAGCAGCATTTCCTTTTTACGAAATGCATCGCATGAATGTGCAACTTGCGTACGCAGGCGACACATGCACCGTGCATTTGCCAAATGCGCTTATCAAAGTACGTTGTGTCTTCACGCGCGAAATGGTTCGATTGTGAAGTCTCGCTTCACCTTCCTGGTGAGCGAAGGACAGGGGATTCAGGTGAGCCTTGGACATGGCAAGTAGAGGAAGAAATGTGAGCCAGGAGGCGTACCACGGCATGACGTAGTCTTTGCCGCGGCGGAATTTCCTACGCGTCTTTCCTGGTGTTTGTCAGCGCGGTTCAACCGCGGCGTCCGGTATCCATCCGACATTCTGCTCGTGGCATCCGTGCCGCGCTGGAAGGTTGCTGCCGCGATTTCGCTTGGCCTTCTCCGTCCAGCGTTGGCTGGGCACGGATGATTGCGCCTGAAAAAACACAAGCTGACACGCAGTTCGCGCTCGACGATGTCGTGGGCAGGGCACTTGACGCACCGACCATCAATGACTGAGACCAGGAGTGACCGACCATGAGCACTACCGAATTGAACGCCAGCTATGACGCTTCTTCCCTCGTAAAAGCGGCTGACCTGAAAACGGACGTCGATTTCGACAAGTACATGAACCTTCTGCTGACCATCAGCAGCTCGGCGACCAGCACTTCGAAGATTGTCATCAATGTCGGCGGAGCCGCTGCAGGCTACCCGGTGATCTACAGCCTTGGCGACGAAGCATCCGGTTCGGCCGGCATGCAGGTTTCGCTGGTAACCGCCGGTAGCCTGCCGCTGTCGGCAATCACCATCACCCCGAACGTGACCACGCTAGACACTGCCTCAAGTGGAGGTGGCGGCAACCAGTGGACGCTGCAGGTCCAGGGCTATCTGGCCGCCCAGGCCGGCACGCAGGGCCTCCTGCTATACGCGATTGTCACCGACGCCACCACGRCGGTGCAGGTGTCGCTCAACAACGGCGGCAAGACCACGCTGAGCCAGACCCCGATCTACTTCCCGTGGAAGCCGATCAACTGACCGTGTAGCTGCGGCTTCACGGCGAAAGCGCTACCACCCGGCGCGGCCTGTTCATCGGCCGCACCGGGTACGTGCGCCCAGGCTCCGACATCACGATCGTCCAGGGGAATGCCATGGCGAATGCGCCGATCTACCAGATCGCGTTCATGTTCGTGTTCAATCAGGATTTCACCAACCAGAAAGTGCAGCTCAACGTGGCTGACAGCAACGACTTCCTGGTGACCGATAGCCAGACAGCGCAGCTGGAGGCGTATTCGGGCAACACGACGCCACCGCTGCTGAATTTCAGCGTGTCTGGCAAGCAGGTATTTTTCAATGTCAGCGACGGCAAGACCTATGGCGGCATGCAGGCCCTGGTGTGGAGCAGCTTCACCGCAGGCAGCCCTCCCACGCTACAGCTCGACCTGGCGTTCTCTTCGGGACTGATCACGGCCACGTATAACGTGCCCGGTGGCAGCGCGAGCGGCCAGCTCGTGTCCGGGCGCAACACCATCACGATCGGAAAGTGACCGCCATGGAAGAGTCCAGGAAAGGTGAGGGCAAGGCGACGCATAAGGCGGGCACAGGGTCCACGGTGACGTCCTCGKCATCCACTACGCCGCCCGAGACGACGCCGCCCACCGTGGAGGAAAACCCGCAGGACGTACTGCTGTCGGTTCCGATCCGGAACCAGCGAATGATGGACCACGTTGACGAGGAGACGCTGAAGGGCAAACTGTTCCGCGCGGACCGCGACGTGGCGTTCCAGCCGTTGAGCATCGCGCTACGCAACGTGCGGGCCAACTCCCGCGTGCTGATCACCATCCGCGACGACCAGCATGCGGTGTGGAGCGAAGGCGACGGCCGGGGTCTGGTCGGATTGAGCTTTTCCACCAACGTCGACCCGGCGCTATACCTCAGCAATTTTCTGATCAACGCGCGCGAGTTCTTCGTTCAGACCTACGCCGATAGCCAGGAGATCCTGGTGCAACTCTATGTGCGCACCACCCAGCGCGAGCTGCGCGGTCGTGTGGACCTGCCTCCGAATGCGGTCGCTACCTTGCAGTCGAGCACCGATCGCACCAGCGTCGTGGGCCTGAGCGCCTTCGCCATCGATTTTTGACCAGGGAAACGAACAGCCATGTCCCGAGTGCTGATACCCGTGGTGCTCCAGTTCCAGAAGGTCGCGGCCAACAGCGGCATCAACATCACCTTCGAGACGCCAGGCGTACGCTGGTCGTTGGGCCGCCGCCTTGGCGACAGCATGGGCTTTTCGTACAACGTCACGTCGGATGCCAGCGGCAGCGGCACACCCATCCTGCGTTCAGTGGCGTTCAACGACAGCGTGCTGCAGCTCACTACCTCGGCCATCGCGCCTGCGTCCAACGACTTCACCTTCACCCTGTTCGTGGAGGTCGAGGAAGGGACGACGTTCGTGCAGGGTTATTGCACGGTCAACAACGAAGCGAACGTCCTTGCCTTCTTTAGCGATGGCCCGCCGGCGTTGTGGCGGAACGGACGCATCAGTGCCAGCTTCCATCGGGAATCGCGGCGGTACCACACGGTGCTTCTCAACATTCGCAACGTTCGGCCGGGCCGCCAGTTGGATATCGTGGTCGACTCCGACATGGACGCCAATGTGCGCTGGTCCTTCGGACCTTACCGGCGGGGCGCTAACGGCATCATGGTCAGCAATCAGACCAGCGGCGCTGTGCAGCTGGCTTCATGGTCGATGACTTCGAGCGAGATTCGCCTGCGCACCGGCGATACGGGCAGCTCGACCGACCTGGCGTTACGCACCTACGTTTCCTACGGGGAGGTGGATCCTGGCCGCTTGTTCCTCAAGACGGTGGGCGATACGGACATCTCGGTGCTCGCCCAGGTCGGCACGCGCCAACCGCAATGGGTGGGCTCGGCCTATACCCTGTTTACCTTGTGATGCCCATGGCTTCCGTCGATAGCGGGCAGGTGGTGCGCTGGGTCAGCGAATCGTTGCGCCAACTCGTGCGCGCGCATATTCCGTTGTTGGCGGCGGAGTCTGCCGTCGTGTTCGATTCGCCGGCGGAGATGGATGCGCAGAGCGAGAACAAGCTGTCGGTGTATCTCTTCCAGCTGGAGCACAACCCCTGGCTGCGCAACCTGCCACCCACACTGGATCGCCGCCCGTCTGCAACCGATCGGCCCAGTGCCATGCAGATGACGCCGGCGCCCCTGGTGGTCGACCTGATGTACACGATGGTCCCGTATGCCAAGTCCGCCGAGATCGAACTGGTACTGGCGGACGAACTGCTTCGCCTGTTCCACGACGTGCCGGCGCTGGAGGGGAAGTGGCTTCACCAGGGCCTGCGCGAGGCCGGCAACGAGCGTATCGAGATCGTCCCGCGAGCGACATCGCTGGACGGCCTGCGCGACATCTGGTCCGGCTTCCAAGGCAAGGCGTACAAACTCACGAAGCTCTACACCCTGACGCCGGTTCGCATTCCTTCGACGCGTCCAGTCGATGTCGACATGGTAACGAACACCGATCTGTCCATCGTCAATACCCGGCCACTACCGGCGGACTTCAACGAGGCAGCGCGATGCACCGACTGAGCGGCGTCATCGAGTTGCTGGATTCGCACAGCGGACGGCCCGCGGTGGGAATCGTGCCTCGCTTTCGTCTCAACGGCGCACCGATCGCACTGCCCAGGCGGCCCGAAGCGCGCTATGTGCTTGTGGACGTGGCGCCGGGGCGTTATCGACTGGACGTGGATGCGCCGGGGTTCCTGGCCTACGGCCTCGACTTTGAGCTGACGCCGGAGGCGACGCTGGCAGACGCGTGGTTGCGCTGCATGCTGGAGCCGGGGCCCGGCTATGAGTATCCGCCGCAGGCCACGCTGATCCGTGGCGCGCTTGCGTCGACCCGGACTCCGGCGGAAATCAGCGCACGTTACGTTACAGTGCGCGGAAGGGAGCGCCATGTGCGCACCCGCTGCGCGCCGGGGGGTGCGTACACGCTGGCACTTTCTGGCCAGCTCGCCGATCCGACACCCGTGACACTGAGCTTCGCCTTCACCGACGGCCAGGCGCGGGAMCTTCAACTGACGGTAACGCCCGGGCGCACGCATCGCGCGGGCGCGCCGCTCTGAATCATTCATCGGGAAAGGAACCAGGACCGTGGCCAACTATCAGCACCCGGGCGTCTATATCCAGGAGATTCCCAGTACGCGCAGCATCCAGGGTGCCTCGACGTCGATGCCGGCTTTCATCGGTGTCACCGACAGCGGCCCGCTGAACACGCCGACGCTGATCACCAGCTGGAACGCCTACACGCGCCTGTTCGGCGGGCTGGTGTGGATGGGCTTCACCTCCTGGGCGGTCTACGAGTTCTTTCAGGAAGGCGGCGCCGCCTGCTACGTGCTGCGCGTGGCCGACAAGACCGGCGCGCCTGCCACCAGCACGGTGGGCACCGCCAAGATGGTCGCCACCACTAACGGCACCTGGGGCGCGAGCCTCATGTACTACATCAGCAACAGCGGTGGTCCGCCACCTAACGGCGGTGGCACGCCTCAGCCGACGCCCGTGTTCAACTTCCAGATTGTCGTACAGGCGACGACCATCGACGGCGCCGGCGCCAACGCGGATAAACTCAGCACGCAGTTGCTGGTGAATTATGTGCGGCAGAACGGCCTCGCCCCGTTGGCAATCGGCGGCAACAGCTATTACGTGCTGGAGACCTTCAGCGGCCTTACCTTCCTGGATGCGGCGGCCGTTGGACGTATCAATTCGCAGTCGATGTTCGTACGTCTTACCCTGGCGACGCCCAAAGACAGCCAGCGGCCCGGCAACACGACCACGCCCACGGCACTCAGTGGCGGAACCAACGGCCAGCTGGATTTTCCCACCGCGCAGGAAGCGATCAAGACGGTACAGGGCCTGAGCCTTCTGGCGCAGCCGGACACCGCCGCGATCGTCGACAGCAATGGCAAATCCGACCCGATCAAGCAGGCCCAGCTGATCAACCAGGGCATGCTGTTGTGCGAGACCCTTGCCAACCTATTCTACGCGGCCGATCCACCGTTCGGACAGAGCGTGCAGCAGATCGTCGCGTTCAAGTCGGGCACCGCGCAGTCCGGAGGTCAAACCCAGCCGCAAGCGATCAACTCCAGCTACGGCTCGCTCTACTACCCGTGGCTCTGGATCTTCAATCCGCTCTCGGGCAGCAACGTGCCGATTCCACCGTCGGGGCCGGTACTCGGCCGCTACGCCCACACCGACAGCAGCGTGGGTGTGTGGAAGTCGCCGGCCGGTGTGAATGACGGCAGCATGCGCACGGTGGTCGGTGTCGAACGGCCGATTACCGACGACGACCAGAGCCAGCTCAATCCCAACGGCGTCAACGCGGTACGCAACCTGATCAACTACGGGAACGTGATCTACGGCGCCCGTACCGTTTCCCTGGATACGCAATGGACCTACCTGAGCGTGCGCCGCCTGTTCATCTACGTCGAGCAGAGCCTGAAGAACAGCCTGCAGTGGGTGGTGTTCGAATCGAACGACCAGACCTTGTGGGCCGCGGTAACGCGCGACATCGATGCCTTCCTCACTACGCTGTGGCAGCAGGGCGGCCTGTTCGGCGCCACGCCGCAGGAAGCCTTTTTCGTCACCTGTGACGCGAGCAACAATCCGCCCGAGACGCGCATGCTTGGGCAGTTGTACATCGACATCGGACTGGCGCCGGTCTATCCGGCCGAGTTCGTCATCATCCGCATCACCCAGAAAACCGCCGGCCCGGATTCGGGCAGCTAAGCCGGAGCTGACATATGGCCACCCAACTGACCGACCCGTTCCGCGGCTTCCGTTTCCGTGTCGAGATCGCCGGCATCCAGATCGCCTCGTTTTCCGAAGCGAGCGTGCCGGACATCAGCGTCGACACGGTCGACTATCGCGAAGGCACTGACCCGACCTACAAGCGCACCCTATCGGGCCTGACCAACTACGGCCGCCTCAACCTCAAGAAGGGGCTGACCACCAC
>NZ_JBFUIT010000193.1:0-7706 GCF_056401735.1 Luteibacter sp. P4_D7_3 | reverse complement strand
GGATGCGCGCATCCGCGTGCTGGACGCCGGGGCCGACGATTACCTGGTCAAGCCTTTCCACCTGGACGAACTGGCCGCGCGCATTCGCTCGCTGGCCCGACGCGTACGCGGCGATTCGGTCAACCGCCTGGACGCCGGCGCGCTGAGCCTGGACCTGGGTACCTGGGAAGTCATCTGGCACGGCGACAAGGTCGACCTGACCCGGCGCGAGTTCGCGTTGCTGCAGGCGCTGATGGAACGCGCCGGTCGTATCGTCCGGCGCGAGGCCCTGGAGGCATCGCTGTATGGGCCCGAGGCGGCGATGAGTTCCAGTGCGCTCGAGGTGCTCGTGCACGCCCTGCGCCGCAAGCTCAGCCACGATGCCATCCAGACCGTGCGCGGTTTCGGCTACATGGTGCCGCGGGAGCCCAGGTGAAGCCAGGCAGCCTGCGCTCGCACCTCCTGGTCCTGATCATCATCGTGCTCGCGGCGGTGCTCCTGCCCTTGGGCGTGCTCAGCGCCCAACGTACCCTGGAAGAAGTGGACGAACTCTCGGACGGCCGTCTTGCCCAGTCCGCACGTACGCTCGAGGTCCTCGTCCGTCGCATTGGCGTGGACCAACTACGCAACCAGCGCGCCGCCCGTCTGTTGGTGTCGAGCGTGTCCGATCATCCGCAGGAGCTCATCGTGCAGGGTCGCACCTACGAATCGGAGGTCGGTTTCGAGGTGTTCGATCGCGACGGCGCGCTGCTGCTCGCCACCGAGAACCTCGCCCGTCTACCGAATACGCCTGCCGCAGACGGCGCCTTCGAGGACGTCAAGAGCGGCAGGTACACCTGGCGTGTCTTCACCCTGATCATGGAAGACGAGGGCATCACCATTCGCTCGGGTGAGCGCTACGACAGCCGCCACGAAATCACTCGCGCACTCTGGATCGAGCACGGCCTGCCGACCCTCCTGGGCTTGCCTCTTCTCGCGCTCCTCGTCGGCTGGGCGATTCGCCGCGGTCTCCAGCCTTTGGAGACACTGGCTCGCGCGCTGTCGCGCCGCGAGCCGGGTAGCCGGGAGCCAATCCGTCTCGAGCACGCGCCGAACGAGCTGAAACCCGTGCTGGACGCGCTCAACGGCCAGATCGGTCGTCTGGAAAATGCGCTCGAGCGGGAACGCCGTTTCAGCGCCGATGTGGCCCACGAGCTGCGTACGCCCCTGGCCTCGACCATGATCAATCTCGAGAACGCCATGAATTCCGCCCAGCCACACGAGGCCGAGGCAGCCCTGGTCGCGGCGCGCGAGTGCCTGATGTCGCTGGCGCGTCGCACCGAGCAGTTGCTTGCGCTGGCGCGCCTGGAGGTCGGCGCGGCATCGGGTCCACGCAGCCGGGTCGACCTCGGCGAACTGGCGCTGGAAGTCATCGAGGAACTTACGCCACTGATCGGTCGTGGTGGGGTCGAGCTGAGTATCCGCGAACTGCCCGCGGAGCTTGTCATCGAGGGCTACGGTGTCGCGCTCGGCGCCTTGCTGCGTAACCTGCTGGAGAACGCATTCAGGCACGTGCCGGCGGGCGGCCATGTCGAGCTTTCCATCAGTCATAACGATGACGAGGCCGTCATCGAGGTCGTCGACGATGGTCCGGGCATTCCGCCGGAGCGCCGCGCCTCCATGTTCACCCGTTTCCAACGCGGACTGGATACCCAGGGCGAAGGCTTCGGCCTGGGCCTCTCCATCGTCCAGCGTGCCGCCGAACTGCACGGCGCGGACATCCAGTTGCTGGATGCGGAGTCCGGGCCGGGGTTGCGTGTGGTGGTGACACTGCCCTTGGCCTGAGCGCCGGGTACAAAATCTTCAATCCGCGTAACAAAGGCCGGCGCATACTCAGGGGCCCACCGTGGAGCGCAGCAATGAAGAATCCTGAAGCGACCAAAGCCAAGCGCAAAGCCGATCTGCACACGCCCACCGGCCTCGGTGCAGACGCCACCCGCGACATCTCGGCCGAACTCAACGCCCTGCTCGCGGACACGTTCGCGCTTTACCTGAAGACCAAGAATTTCCATTGGCACATGTCGGGCCCGCGTTTCCGCGACCTGCATCTGCTGCTCGATGAGCAGGGTGAGCAGATTTTCAGCATGACCGACGATCTCGCCGAGCGCGTGCGCAAGATCGGTGGGACCACGCTGCGTTCGATCGGGCACATCGCGCGCCTGCAGCGCCTGTCCGACAACGACGCTGACTTCGTGACGCCACAGGACATGCTCGCCGAGCTGCGCGAAGACAACCAGCGCCTGGTCGGATTCCTGCGCGAAACGCATGCGTTGTGCGACGAGTATTCCGATGTCGCTACGGCCAGCCTCATCGAGAACTGGATCGACCAGGGCGAACGCCGCGTGTGGTTCCTGTTCGAAACCAATCGCGAGAACACCTGACCGACCAGGTGGCGCGGCCTCTGCCGCGCCACCTTTCGTGCCGCGCTACTTGCGCGGCGTGGCAATCACGCCGATCAGATCCTTGCCATCGCCGCGGACCAGGTGCGGATACTTCAGGCCGCCGTGGTAATCGACCTTCACCGTGCTGTACTCGTCGATGTTCTTGACCAGGAACTCGATCGGTGTGGTGGTCGACTTCGCATCGGTGACCGCATCCTTTAGTGTCTGGCCGGAGAAGTCCTTGCCGTTGACGGCGACGATGGTCAGGCCCGGCACGAGTCCGGCTTTTGCCGCGGTCCCGTCCCATTGCACGTCCTGGATCACGCCCTTGTCGGATACCTGCACGCCGAGCGAATAGGCGAAGTTGGTCGACTTGCGCAGCGTCTCCGCCGTCTTGTCGAAGCCGCTCGGCTTGTCGTCGTAGACGACCTTCCAACCACCGTTTTCGATGCCATGCTCGGGCAGCGTATTGCCGGTGGCATCGAGTCGCTGGCGAAGGAAGCTCGCCCAGTCATAGGCCTGCACGCCGTTGAGCGTGCTGACAACGTCGTCGAAGGTATAGGTCTTCGTCGCGTAGTTACCGTTGTCCATGCCGTAGAACGCGCGCGCGAAGTCATCGAGCGAATGCTTGCCGCCCGATAGATCACGGATCTTCGTGTCCACATCGAGCCAGAGCAACTGGCCTTCGGGATAGAAGTCCGTTCCGCGACGATAGTTGGACCARCCGCCGGCTCCCGCATAGGTCAGGGGTGCCGCGTCGGCGGTGTCCTGCAGCGAACGCCACGAGCGGCCCGTGCGATTGGACATGCCGGCTGAGATGCTGGCGAGCGAATCGCGCCACTGCTCGGTGGTCCAGATGCCGGAGCGCGCCGCGAGCACGCCGCACCAGTAGTCGGTCAGGCCTTCGTAAACCCAGAGCAGGTCGTCCTGCATCGTTTCAGTGAAGGTCGGCGTCCAGAGGTCGGCGGGCCGGCGGAACTTGCCGTTCCACGAATGCACGTACTCGTGGGGAAGCAGCGTACCGGCGGCGAGATTGACGTCGTTGTCGGTGAGGAAATTGGCGAACAGGCGATCGTCGCTCGACTGGTGGTGCTCGAGGCCGAAGTGCTGTGTGTGATCGGAGTTGATCAGCAGGAAGTCATAGTGGCTGTAGTGATGCGCGCCGAAGAGCTTGTTGGCCTGGACGATCAGCGCACGCTGGCCGGCAATCTGCTTGTCGGTGGCTTTGACGCTCGCGGCACTGTCACCGACGATGTTCAGGTGCACGGCGGGCTGGGCGCCTGGCGAAAGATCCACGCGATTGAAATGACGACCGGCAATCAGCGGGGAGTCGACGAGATTCTCGAAGCTGACGGCCTTGAAGCTCGGCGTCGCGCTGTCGGGTGTGTCCGTCTCCAGTGAGCTGGCGAACTTCCAGCCCGCCGGCAGCTTCACCGTCGGCTGGATCATGATGCGACTGGTGTAGTACCCCGCCGGATAGAACGCCACCTGATTGAATTCGAGCGCGACGAAGTTCGGCGTGGAGGAAGGGCTGGACGAAAAGCCACCCGCTTCACGCGGTGCGAGGAACTCGAAGGCAATGTCGAGTTTGTCCACGCCGGCCGGTACATCCACGTGCAGCGCGTACATTTCCTTCAGGTCGCGACGCCAGGCCAGCGGCTTGCCGTTCGCGGTGATCGCCACGCCGGCCACGTTCTGGATCGGGCCGGTGGGTGAGTGCTCGCCGGGGATCCACTTCGGGTAGAACAGCGTGAGGGGACCGGACGCCACCGGGATGGTCTCGTGCACGTGATAGATGTTTTTCGGCGCGTCGGTCAGGTCCACCGTCAGGCCGAGGGTGCCCTGGTAGGGCTGGTCGACGGGAGCAGGAAGATCCTGGGCGACGGCGGAGGAGCCTGAGAAGGCCATCGCCACGGCGAGGGCGGCGGGCAGGKTGGCACGGCGGAGCGTAAGGCGCATGGCTCGGATTCCGGCGGCGAGTGAGTGCGATCGATGGTAGGCGCGTGGAACGGGGCGGCCCCCTGCCATTGGTCACCCCTCGTTTAAAACGGGGGTCTACGTTCGTCGGCGCGGCGCGACTAGGATGGCTGGCTCCCCGATCCCGAAACCTCCGACATGAAAGCAAGCACCCTGCGGCGCGTCCTCAACTGGTGGCCCCCGTTCCTGTTCGCGGGCGTCCGCGTGCTGCGGCTGGATGACGATTACCGGCAGGCGCGCGTCAGGCTGAAGCTGGCCTGGTACAACCGCAATTACGTGCGCACGCATTTTGGCGGCAGCCTGTTCTCGATGACCGATCCGTTCTGGATGATCATGACGCTGAAGAGCCTGGGCGACGACTACATCGTCTGGGACCAGGCGGGCGAGATCCGTTTCGTTGCGCCGGGGCGTGAGGACGTGTTCGCGGAATTCCGTATCGAGGACGGTGTGCTCGATGAGCTTCGCGCGGCTACCGCAAACGGCGAGAAGTGCCTGCGGTGGTTCGATACGGATGTGCGGACGGCATCCGGGGAACTGGTGGCTTCGGTGCGGAAGCAGCTTTACGTGCGGCGCAAGAAGGGGCGGTGAGGCAAGGCGCTAAGGCATCGCCGACAAATCGGCGATGCTCTTGTGGGAGCCGCTTCAGCGGCGATTCCTCAAAAGACCAGCGAAGCCATCTTCCTACGGTACTGGCTCACCAGCGCCGCATCGTCCAGCGTGGTGAAAGCCGCCAGCAGGCGCTTCTTCGCCTGGCCTTCGTTCCAGTCGCGCTGGCGCTTGAGGATGTCCAGGAACTGGTCGAGACCTGCCGCGGCCTCGCCTTCGATCAGCAGGCGCACACCGAGCAGGTCGCGTGCTTCCCAGTCGGTATCGCTTGCTTGCACCCGCGCCTGCAGCTCCTGGAGCGAGGGCGCACCGGCCAGGGCTCGGGCGAGCTCGAGCTGACTGCGCAGGCGCACGGCGCGCGCGTCGGTGGCGAGGTTGGCGGGCAGGGCGTCCAGCTCGGACTGGGCCGAGGCCACGTTGCCAGCGCGCATCAGGGCGAGCGCGAGGTCGAGCTTGAGCTCGGCACGCTCCGGCTCGGCGGCGATGGCCTGCTGGAGACGGTTGATGGCTTCCTCGGCCGTTTCCGGTGTTGCGGCCTCGGCATCCTCGTCATTGGCCGCCTCGCCTGGCTGCACGCCATGCTTGGTCAGGAATTCGCGGATCTGGCCTTCGGGCAGGGCGCCGGCAAACCCATCCACCACCTGGCCGCCGCTGATCAGGATCACGGTGGGGATGCTGCGCACGCCGAACATCGCGGCGAGCTCCTGCTCGGCGTCCACGTCGATCTTTGCGAGGCGGAAGGCGCCGTTGAACTCCCCGGCGAGCTTCTCCAGGATCGGGCCGAGCGACTTGCAGGGGCCGCACCACTCGGCCCACAGGTCGACGAGGACCGGGGTCGTCAGCGAGGCCTTGATGACATCTTCCTCAAAGCCGGCCGTGGTCGCGTCGAAGATATGCTCGCTACGGGTCTGGGCGCTGGTCACGTGGGGCTCCTGGGACGCTGATTCGATGCCCCATAAATCGGGGAAGAGGCGGAGCATATCAAGCCCGTACACCGATTTAGGACGGATCCTACGTCGCCCGTCATGCGCCGTTTACGCGGATTTGCGATCATAGGCGGGCAGGCCACCGTGGCCTTGAAGCGCCGGGACGGCATGCACCACGCCCAGAACCTGATCATTTGCGAGCACTGCGACTCCGTCTACCAGAAGCGGAAGCTATCGCGTGGGCAGGTGGCCGACTGCACCGTCTGCGGCGCCGTGCTGGAGCGCCATCAGTGGATCGGTGTGGATGGGCAGTTCGCCCTGATCATTGCCGCCCTGATCGTTTTCGTGATCGCCAACGTGTCGCCGATCGTCACCTTGAAGCTTTCCGGCATGGCCGAGACCACCACCCTCTGGGGTGCGGTGATCGCCATGTGGAACGACGGCGCGCAGCTGGTCGCGGCGCTCACGGCGCTGACCCTGTTCTTTTTCCCCCTCAGCCAGCTCGTCATCTTCTGCTGGGTGCTCTGGTTCGCCCGCGAGGGTCGCCGCGCCCCCGGCTTCGCCCAGGCCATGACGGCCCTGGTCAGGGTCAAGCCCTGGAGCATGATCGAGGTCTTCATGCTTGGCACCCTGGTCGCCGTGGTCAAGGCGCATACCTATTTCGACGTGGTGCCGGGTCCGGGCATCTGGGCATTCGGCTTCCTGACCGTGCTGATCACCGTGTTCTCGAGCCACGACACCCGCCACCTATGGGACGTCACCAGGGACGCGAAAGCATGAGCGCACCTCCGCGCGCCCGGGAACTGGGCATGATGTCGTGCCACATATGTCGCCTGGTTACCGCCTACAGCGACGATCCGCACGCGCATTGTCCGCGTTGCCATAGTGCCTTGCACGTGCGCAAGCAGGGCAGCATCGCGCGGTCCTGGGCACTGCTACTGGCTGCGGCGATGTTCTACATACCGGCCAATGTGTTTCCGATCATGCGCACGCAGAGTCTTTCCTCGAAAGACGACAACACCATCCTGAGCGGCATTTTCGAGCTGTGGCGCGCCGGCTCGCCTGGCCTGGCGGTCATTGTCTTCACGGCGAGCATTGTCGTACCCATGCTCAAATTCATCATCATGACCATCTTGCTGGTGTCCGTGCAGCGTTCGAGCGGCCTCGTGTCGAAGCAGCGTGCGAGGCTGTACCGCTTCGTCGAGCTGATCGGCTACTGGTCGATGCTCGATGTGTTCGTCGTGGCGATCCTTTCCGCCCTCGTGCACTTTCAGATTCTCAGCCGCGTCGAGCCCTTGCCCGGCGTGGTCTATTTCGGCGTAGTCGTCGTACTGACGATGCTTTCGGCCATGAGCTTCGATCCCCGTTTGATCTGGGACAACAGGAAATCGCAATGAGCGACACCAACCAAGGAAATACGCCGGCACAGGACGACGACCTGCCGCAGCCGGAGGTGCGCAAGTCGAAGCTCGGCTTCTCGCTGATCTGGCTGGTGCCGATCATTGCCGCCCTGGTCGGTATCTCGCTGCTGGTCACCCACTTCACGTCGGCCGGCCCGAAGATCACGGTGACCTTCCTCACCGCCGAAGGCATCGAAGCCAACAAGACGCAGGTCAAGTACAAGAACGTGGTGATCGGCAAGGTCACCACCATGCGCCTGTCGAAAGATCGCACGCACATTACCGTGGTCATCGACCTGGAAAAAGACGCGGCCGCGTTCGCTACGAAGAACACGCGCTACTGGGTCGTTCGTCCGCGCATCGGCGCGAGCGGTGTGTCGGGTATCGATACGCTGTTG
>NZ_JBFUIT010000192.1:0-7817 GCF_056401735.1 Luteibacter sp. P4_D7_3 | reverse complement strand
GCCTTAGCCTCGATTCCGTGCCAGCCGCCGCGCTGGATCGTTTCCTGGACGATGCCAAGCTGAAGCGCCTCGAGGAGCTGCTGTCCGAGATCGCCCTCGGCAATCGCTTCGCCGACCAGGTCGCCACGCAACTCGTCGCCCTGCTCGGGCCGCGCGAGGGAAGCCATCCGCAGGCGCCTGCCGAGCACAACGCCGAGAAGATCCGCATCAGTGGTGCGGAGCGTGGCGTGTTGAGCTTCGGCAACTGCTGTCACCCGCTGCCGGGCGACGAAATCGTCGGCTTCCTGTCGTCGGGCAAGGGCATCGTCGTCCATCGCGTCGAGTGCCCGAACGTGGTCGAGTTCCGGAAGACGCCCGAGCGCATCGTCGCCATCGAGTGGGACCGCGACGTGCAGGGCGATTACCGTGCCGAGCTGCGCATCGAAGTCCTCAACCGCCCGGGCGTACTCGCCACGGTCGCGGCCGCCATCGCCGACGCCGGCTCGAACATCGAAAACGTCGAATACATCGAACGCGACAGCACGGCCGCCACGCTGCTCTTCGCCATCGAGGTGAAGGACCGCAAGCACCTGGCCGACGTCATGCGTCGCGTCCGCCGCACTGGTGTAGTTAGCGGCGTCTACCGCCACCCGTTATAAGGCTTCTTCTGCGCCATCTTCCCAACCGCTTCGGGCGGTGGGAAGATCGCGACGCACATACAGGGGCTAAGACATGGAATTCGCGTGGCGCCGGGCGCTTGCCCTGCTAGGGATGGTTGTCGTCGTGTTGTGGTCGTTACCTTGCCTGGCGCAGGACGGCACCGATTGCTCGACAGGTTACATCGCCGTGATGCAACGCACGGTCACACCTGCCGTGGTGATCGGTGCTCCGGCAGAACATCTGGCGCTCAAGGCCCATAACCCGGCCAAGGACGAGGTGTTTTACCCTCCGGCTGACGACGGCTATGTCATTACCGGTGACCCCGTCGATCTGGTCACCCGTTGCGGCAATCTCTCTTATGTCCGTTTCCACGGAAAACAAAAGGTCTCGACAGGCTGGGTCGAGACGTCTCGATTGCACACGACGGGCTCGCCTTACGTTCCGCTACCAGCGGGTGCGCCTGAACTCTGTAAGGCCGCTCAGGTCATGCTCGACGCGGGAGACGGGACGATCGAAGCCGTTCCGACGGTGCATGTGACCGATGCCGTCGCGAAGAAGCTTGATATCGGCCAGGATGCCAATGCCAGTCTGCCGGCCGTCGCTCGCGTGACGTCGGGTGGTCATCGAATGGCCGTGGCCTTGATCGATAGTGGCGGCACGGCCCATTCCATGGAGGCGATGGTTTTCACGCCTGGTATGGAGGCCCGCCTTTCGCCGCCGGACATGGAAAGCCGGCGCATTCAAAATGATGGCGCGAACGACTGGGCCTTCGGCATGAACGAATCGCTGGTCATGGTGCGGGGTCAGCCAATGATCTTCGACGAGTGGCGAGACCAGACCAATATCACGTTCGCCGCGATTGACTCATCGGGCGACATCATGCCCACCTGTTCGGGGGCGCGGGTGCCGACGCCACATCCCATTATCCAAGCCGGTTTCGACGGTGCGATGTGTCGCGCGCTGCTTGCCAGCGGTCCCGCCGCGTCGATGGGGCCTCCATCCGCCTCTGAGTCGATCTTCCTGGCAAAGGTGCCGGAGTACTTCGAGCCGTTAATAATCGACGGGCAACCTTCCGGGACTCAGTTCAGGAATCGTGGGCGAGCTTCTGAGGTTTCCTACGGTCTTGTCGCTACCGGAAACGTCGATCTGGACGGTAGCGGCCACACCCGTCGCGTAGGACTCGTCTCCTACTTCGATGGCGATTCAACGGCGGGAGACGGGACCTACCAGGAGAGCTGGTTTCTGCCGGTTTACCTGGATGCGCAGGGCAGGGCTGACCCTGGCAGCGTCGAAAACCAGGCACTGGCAAAGGGGTTGCCCACCGACGGCATGCAGGGAGGCAGGCTTGTCACTTACCAAGACGCGGCGTATCTCGAGCTCAGCCCGGGCGAGGACGACCGCATCACCGAGATATGGAAGTTCGAAGCCAAAGGCCCGCGGAAGGTTTGCGGCTTCCGCCAGGCCAAGTTCGAACTACACGTCGTGACGGCAGAAGATCACGGTCCACCGCGTTAGACTGTCTCGATTCCGCATCGAGGACGCCCCATGACCCGTAGCACCATCGCCACTGAGAAGGCACCGTCGGCCATTGGCCCGTATTCGCAGGCCGTACGCGCCGGCAACACGGTGTATTTCTCGGGCCAGATCCCGCTCGATCCCGCCACCGGCAATCTCGTCGAGGGCGATATCACCCTGCAGACCCGTCGCGTGTTCGACAACCTCGTCGCCGTGGCCGAAGCCGCCGGTGGCAAGCTGGCGGACATCGTGCGCGTGGGCATCTACGTGACGGATCTGGGCAACTTCGCCGCCGTGAACGCGGTGATGGCCGAATACTTCCAGCAGCCGTACCCGGCACGCTCGACGATCGAGGTCTCGGGCCTGCCCAAGGGCGCCCAGGTCGAAGTCGACGCGATCCTCGTCCTGCCGTAATCCACGGCACGACCCGTGGCCCGAAGCGCAGTGACCACGCCGGCGGCATCGCTGGCGGATCCCGGACGCGCACCGCTGACAACACTCGGCGGTGTCGGGCCCGCGCTCGCCGAAACGCTGGGCAAGCTCGGTCTGCGCGAGGTGCAGGATCTCTGGTTCCACCTGCCGCTGCGCTACGAAGATCGCACCACGGTCGTGCCCATCGCCGACCTCCGTCCGGGTGACCGTGCGCAGGTGGAGGGGATCGTGGAGCATGTTGAGCGGGGCTTCCGATTCAGGCCCCAGCTCAAGGTGATCATTGGTGACGACTCCGGTCGTCCGCTGCTGTTGCGCTTCTTCCACTTCCGCAAGTCGCAAGTGGACCTGCTGGCCAAGGGCACGCGACTGCTGTGCTTCGGTGAAGTGAGGCAGGGGCCGCAGGGATTCGAGATCGTCCACCCGCAATACCAGCGCATCGAAGCAGACGAGCAAGTGCTCGTCGATGAGCGCCTCACGCCGGTCTACCCCACGACGGAAGGCCTGGGCCCGCGTCGGCTCGCCAGCGTGATCTCACGTGCACTGGCGCACTTGCCGACAGACGACCGTCTGGAATTGATTCCCGACGAGATCGGTCGCCCCATGGGTCTGACCTCGTTGCGTAACGCCTTGCTTCATGTGCACCGCCCGCCACCCGACGTGGACTTGCGGCAGCTGGGGGAGGGCACGCATCCCGCACAACAACGGCTTGCCTTCGAGGAGCTGCTCACTCAGCACCTCACCTTGCGGCGCATGCGCGCGGCGGTAAAGAAGCGCAAATCACCCGCGCTCAAGAGTGCCGGTACCTTGCGCGACCGACTCCTCGCCGCGCTGCCGTTCGCACTCACCAAAGCCCAGTCGCGTGTATCGAAAGAAGTCGCCCGCGACCTCGCACGCGCACACCCCATGCTGCGTCTGGTCCAGGGTGACGTGGGCAGTGGCAAGACCGTCGTCGCCGCGCTCGCTGCGTTGGCGGCGATCGAGAGTGGCTACCAGGTCGCGCTGATGGCGCCGACCGAATTGCTTGCCGAACAGCACCTGCGCAACTTTCGTGCATGGTTCGAACCGCTCGGCCTCGAGGTGGAATGGCTGGCCGGCAAGGTGCAGGGCAAGGCGCGCAAGAGTGCGCTGGCGCGCGCGGCAGGCGGCGCGCATGTGCTGGTCGGCACGCACGCGCTCATGCAGGAGGGCGTCAGCTTCGCGAAGCTCGGCCTGGTCATCGTCGACGAGCAGCATCGCTTCGGCGTGCACCAGCGTCTCGCCTTGCGTGACAAAGGCGCTGAGGGGGATCTTATTCCGCACCAGCTCGTGCTGACCGCGACACCCATTCCACGCACGCTCGCCATGAGCGCCTATGCCGACCTCGACGTTTCGTCGATCGACGAACTACCACCGGGCCGCACGCCGGTGCAGACCGTCGCCATCTCCAATGAGCGCCGCTACGACGTCATGGAGCGCATCCACGCCGCGTGCATGGAAGGGCGCCAGGTGTACTGGGTATGCACGCTCATCGAAGAATCCGAGCAGCTCAACGCGCAGGCCGCGGAAGTCGCCCACGCGGAACTGACCATCGCCTTGCCCGATCTCGCCGTCGGCCTGATTCATGGCCGCATGAAGCCGAAGGAAAAGCAGGCGGTGATGGACGCGTTCAAGGCCGGCGAACTTGCCGTGCTGGTCGCGACCACGGTGATCGAAGTAGGTGTGGACGTGCCCAACGCCAGCCTCATGGTGATCGAGAACAGCGAGCGCCTTGGCCTTGCCCAGTTGCATCAGCTACGTGGACGCGTCGGTCGCGGGGCCATCGCTTCCAATTGTGTGCTGCTCTACCAGAACCCGCTGTCGCGACTGGCGCGCGAACGCCTGCAGGTGATGCGCGAAACCAATGACGGTTTTCGCATCGCGGAGAAGGATCTGGAACTGCGTGGTCCGGGCGAGGTGCTCGGCACGCGACAGACCGGCCAGCTGCAGTTTCGCATCGCGGACCTCACGCGCGATGGTCATCTCATGCCCGAGGTACAGCGTGTCGCCGAGGCGATGATGAAAGACCATCCTGCGCGGTGCGAGCGTCTGATCGCCCGTTGGGTTGGCGACGCAGCCCGTTACGTCGACGCCTGAAAAACCCCTTGTAGGAGCCGATTCATCGGCGATCCCGCGGCAGCGGGCCAGATTTTCGCGAGCACCCATCGCCGATGAATCGGCTCCCACAGAGAGCTCGCCGATGAATCGGCTCCCACAGAGGGCTCGCCGGTGAATCGGCTCCCACGGAGAGCTCGCCGATGAATCGGTTCCTACCGGGCGACGGCGTCGCTTAGCCCCAGGTGCCGGCGTACCTCGGAGGCAATCGCCGCGGTCTCGCGTAGCGGCGTTTGCGTCGTCGCCGTCGTCGCATCGATATCGTGCAACAACCCCGCCGAGCGCAGCTCCCGGTGAAACCGCTCCAGCTTCTCCGGCAGCGGCTGCGAAACGAAGGTGTGCACGGGCCGCCCTGTCGCGCAGGCCTCGGACAGCATATTCACCGAGTCCGGCGTGACAACGAGCCGATCGGCCCAGCCGAGCACGCCAGGGTAGGGGTTCGCACCGTCGGTGCTATCGGTCCAGACCACCCCGGGCAAGCCCGCGAATCCTTCGCGAATGCGACCCCGCTGTGCTTCCGGTGTTCGCCGTGACGCCGCCACCAGGACGGAGCCGCCATCGGCCTGATGCCGTCGCTTCACGGCCGCGAGGAAGGCTGTTGCCGCGGCGTCGTCGAACGGCGTGCCGTGCCTGGCTCCGCCGATCAACACACCCAGCCGCGGCGATGGCAGCTCGGCGAACGGGGCGAAGGCATCGCGCCCGTCGGCCAGCCATGTGTCGTCGATGGGATGCAACGAACCCAGCGGATTGAGGACATTGTCGCCGCGCAGGGTGTCGTGCTTGGGCGCGATCACCAGGTCCCAGTGGGCCGGATCGATCCTCGGATCCAGCAACTGCACGGCCAGGGTCTTGCCGTTCGACCATTGGCGGATCTGCCGGGTCGCCCAGGCGGCGCTGCGACCGCAGCCGATGACCAGCTTCGGCCAGGGCGGTCGCAGGCTTTCGTCGTTGCCGCCCAGGGCCATGCGCGAACCCGGCAGTTGCCGGGGCGCGAACCACGACCAGGGAGCGCGCAGCTCCACTATGATCTCGCGGATAGATGGGGTCAGCGCCTCGGCCAGCGCCAGCGCCTGCCGCCGATTGCCGGCCGCGCCGTCTGTCACAACCCAGCAGGCGTCGTGGGGCAGGATTGTTGTCGAATTTGCCACAGTTCGTTCCCTGGCCGACCGATCACGGACCGGGTCATGACGCTTACACTGTCGGGATGCCGGGGCCCCGGCGATCCGTCACTGTACAAGGATATCCATGAGCGCTCCGTTGTCCGATGCTTCGCTTGACCAGCTTTTCCTGACCGCCCGCACCTACAACGCGTGGCAACCGAAGGAAGTGACCGACGAGCAGATCCGCCGCTTGTACGATCTGGCCAAGTTCGGCCCCACCGCGGCCAATTCCTCGCCCATGCGCGTCGTCTTCGTGAAGTCGCCTGACGCCAAGCAGCGCCTCAAGCCGTATCTCTCCGAGAGCAACGCCGAGAAGACCATGCAGGCCCCGGTGACCGCCATCGTCGCCACCGACTTCGCCTTCTACGAGCACCTGCCCAAGCTGTTCCCGCACGCGGATGCCCGCAGCTGGTTCGTCGGCAACGAGCAGATGGTCCAGACCTCGGGTACCCGCAACGGTTCGCTGCAGGGTGCTTACCTGATCATGGCGGCCCGCGCGCTCGGCCTCGATTGTGGCCCGATGTCCGGCTTCGACCAGGCCGGCGTGGATGCCGAGTTCTTCGCCGGCACCCAGATCAAGTCGAACTTCCTGATCAACATCGGCTACGGCGATCCGGACAAGAATCTTTTCGACCGCCTGCCGCGTCTTTCCTTCGGCGAAGCGGCACAGATAGCCTGACCTCAATTCCCGCGGTGACCATCCGGTCCCGCTGCCATCAGCAGTACCCATCCCACTGCAGGAGATTCACCATGCGCGCACTCCGTTACGTCGCCCTCGCGGGCCTGCTCGCCACCGCCGGCACCGCCGCTGCTGCTCCGGTCACCTACAAGCTGGATCCGGGCCACACCATGGTCCTGTTCAGCTGGAACCACTTCGGCTTCTCCAACCCGACCGCCAACCTCGGCCAGGTCGACGGCACGCTCGTCTATGACGAAGCCGCCCCGACCAAGTCCACCGTCGAAGCGACCCTGCCGCTCGCCGGCCTCGACACCTTCGTGCCGAAGCTCGATGAGCACCTGAAGTCGAAGGACTTCCTCGACGCCGCCACCTACCCGACCGTCACCTTCAAGAGCACCAAGGTCACCTCGGCCGGCAAGGACAAGCTGAAGGTCGTCGGCGACCTCACCGTGCACGGCGTGACCAAGCCGGTCACCCTCGACGTCACCGTGAACAAGGTCGGCCCGCACCCGATGATGAAGGTCCAGACCGCCGGCTTCGACGCCACGGCCACGATCAAGCGTTCGGATTTCGGCGTCGGCGCTTACGTGCCGAACGTCTCCGACGAGATCAAGATCCGCATCACCACCGAAGCGCACGACGCCTCGGCTGCTGACAAGAAGTAAGCAAGCCCCTCGGCTTCGCTTCCAGACCCGCGTCGGTAACGGCGCGGGTTTTTTTTGTTCACCGTGGACACCAAGGCCCGGGCGCCCGGCTTCCAGGCCGCACATGCTTTCGCATCGCGCAGAGGGCTCGCCTTCGGCCTCGCAGGCTCGGCTTCGCCGTCGCTTTCTACACTTGAGCGTCTCGCGGGGAGACCTTGGCGTCCACCCTCGCTGCTCAGACAAGTCCTCCGCGTTCGAGAAGGAAGGCCGCTGACGCGGCCCATGTACTTATTTGGCCTACGGCCGCTCCACTTGTGCGGAACTCGCCTCGAGGGTGGACGCCAAGGTCTCTCACGACGATACGGTCAGCTGGAAGGAGAGCCGTTGGCGTGGGGCCGTCGTCGGCCCGGCCGTTTCCGGAGCACCAGGGCGGTGCGTAAGCCGTCGCTGGCACCCGGTTGCCGAACGTCTTCGTCGCGCCTGTGTCGGAGTGCATGGCGACAGCGGCAAGCATGGCGAAAGGACTCCGAATAAACACGACGGTCGATGCCGCCGAGCGCTTCGGCTCGACCCACGCGAACCGAAGGCTCTGCGCCGCGACGTCCAGGCACCGAAGGC
>NZ_JBFUIT010000191.1:0-7831 GCF_056401735.1 Luteibacter sp. P4_D7_3 | reverse complement strand
GCGTGTCCACGGACTGGGTGACTGGTTTCTTGGGTGGCATGACCATCGTCTGAGTTGGGCAGGACGAGCCCCGGCTGCGAAAGCCGGGGGTGAATCCGGCCAAACGAAGCCCGGGTCATCCAACATGCGCTTTCAGTTGTTAGTTGGGTGTAACGTGGTGGGCCCGGCAGTGCGACAGCCGTAACACCGACGTAACCCACCACGTGGCAAACGTGGTCTGACAGCGAGGGCACGTCATGGAAACACAGAAACAGGTCGTCGGCCCGGCCGACGCCACCAAGATCGACCTTGAGCTGCGAACCGATATGAACTACTGGACGCGCGTGCTTGGCGTATCCGAGACCTCCCTGCGCAATGCCGTGCTTCGCGTGGGTGGCCAGTCGTCCGACGTGCGCGCCGAACTGCGACGTCGTCGCTGATGGACGGTGTCGTTCGCCCGTTGCGCGTGTTTGTTTTCTATCCGTCGATGAATCTTCATACGTGGACGGTGCTGTTGCCTGGCGCGACGAAGCACGTGTTCCAGACCGAGGGCACGGCGGTGGAGTTCGCACTGACGCGCGCGTCGGCCATGAAGGGCAAGGGTCGCGCTGTCGAGGTGCTGCGCGAGCGCGTATCTGGTGGCTGGGTGCTCGTGCCGTTCTGATCTGAAACGCGCGCTGTCATCGCACAAAGAAAAAGGCCGTGCATCACTGCACGGCCTTTCAAAACCTGGCGCCCGAAGTTGGACTCGAACCAACGACCCCCTGATTAACAGTCACATGGCGCAACGCCTGTAACTGGAGGCGTGCGCTGGCGAATTGGGCAAAATGCTTGGTCTACTATCGCCCCGTGTGCGGTGGTAAAACACCTCGTTTCGCTCGCAAATCGAAAACCTTTTTAGACGCCACGGCCTGGCTTCACGGGCACGATCTTAGCTCGGTAGTGCCGCTTCGTGATCCGCCCGTCGGCGTGGCCGAGAAGCTCCTGGGCGTGCCCTTCCTCGGCATCGCTGCCGGTCTTCCGGCGCAGGTCGTGGAACTTCACGTCCTTCAGGCCGGCGCGGATCTTCACCCGACGCCATGACGCCTTGAACCCACTTGGCGTGAACGCGTCTCCGCCCCGCGCGAGGAACAGTGGCACCTTGCCTATCCGCGCTCCCGCCGCGGCCCGCCATGCCTCGCGCAGCTCGTCGCTCCACCCAATCAGCCGCTCGTTCTGGGTCTTGCTCTCGATGTAGGCAATGCCCTGCTCGGTGGCGTTGGTCAGCTCAAGCGCGAGGATGTCGGACTGACGCATTCCGGTGAGGTACGCCAGACGAAGAAGTGGGCGCATCCGGATGCTCGCGGCGGCGAGCAGGGCGCGGAACTCATCATCGGTCACGTAGCGCTTTCCGACCTTTTCCTCGTTCCGGAAGCGGAGGCCGGCGGCGGGGTTCTCGCCGCGCATTAGTCCAGAGTTGAGCAGGTGCGTGTAGACCGCTGACAGAAGAGCGCGCTCGCGGTTGGCGGCCACGTTGCCGCGCTCGACCATGTACCGGTAGACGTGGTCGCGCCGAAGGTCCTCGATAGCCATCGTGCCGAACACCGGGATCAGCTTTTTCGCGCCCTCGGCATAGTTGGCCAGGGTCGCGGGACGCAGACGCTTCTCCGAGACCTGGAGGTAGTGCGCCAGGGCCATGCCCACCGTCCAGCGTTGGTCGAGCTCGGCGCCCTCCAGCTCTGCCCACTTACGCAGGGCCTCCCCATAGTTGTCGCTCAGACGGAGCCACCGTAGCTTTCCGCTCACGGTGGCCACATGGTAGTAGGCACCGTGCTTGTGCTGCATGTGGCGCGGCAGATGCTTATTCTTCGTGCGGGTGCGACCCATCAGGCGGYCTTTTTCACCGCAGACCAGTCAGGTCCTGCCGGTTTCTTCGGTGCCTTCGGTCTCGCGCTCAGCACGGCCGTGCGCTCGACCAGGGGACGGCCAACGGCATTTGGCTGGAACTTGTAGCCCATCCTGGCCAGCGCCCGGGTCTGGGCGCCCCAGCGCTGCTTTCCGGTCAGTTCCTCGAGCTCACTCTGGGTGAGCCACAGTTTCTCGTCAGCCCCCATGGGGCACCTCCTCGTGCTTGTTGCAGTCTGGGCACGGCATCCCCCGATTGACATCGGTCTGGGTGTCGCACGCCATCAAGTCAGATTGCGCGCCGCATTTCCGGCAAACGAAGGTGACCAGGTAGCCATATGTCCCGATTCCCACATCGTCGTGATGCATCATCACGCGCGGTGCAGCCCGGACCGGCTTGAGCTCGGCGAACATATCCGACGTTCTACCCATGGCGGAGTTCCTCGGCGCCGGATATCGCCGATCCCCGATATTCGGCAGGTATCTGCTCTGGTACATGATTGACGCGCCGGAACTCCACGACCCAGACCCACGGGTTGTCGGCCCAACGCGTGCCCGGATTAGCCAGGCCGTCCCAGAGGTCACTAAACTGCTCGCGCATGTCAACTCGGGTGCCATTGCTTCGCACCCGGTCAATAGCGCCCTCAGCGATGGCCTGCTCGGCCGTGATGTCCTGCAGACGCTCGACGCGCACGGCGGTCACCTCGAGCCAGATTCGCGACTGTGCCTTCGGCAGATGGATGCCCGGGCGTGAGCGGCGCGGGTAATCCCAGTGCTCCACAGTGCCGTTGAAGGCCGGATCGCTGGCGCCGGTGACTAGGACCGGTGCCTTGTCGGCCGCGTAGCGCGTGAGGCCAACGGCGGCGCTAGTATCCTCGTCGATCTCGGTCGTCTCGCGCACGTAAAGCCGATCACCTGGCTCCCCATATGGGCATTTCACGAACCCGAGTGGACCACCGCCAGGGTGCTCCATTTGCGCACCGAATATCCTGTCGGGGTTGGTGTAGCACATAGTGAGGGAAGGGCTGTTGCTGATGCCCTTATGCGTCAACCATGTGCGCTGCAATCCTGGCGAGGGCTTGACGACTCTTCGGGTCACCGTCTTGCGGCCCTCGAGGATGGCGCGCACCATCGGGGCACTGAAAAGGATGGGGAGTTCACGCATGGGACAGTCTCTGGGGAGGCAAGCGGCCTGGGAAAAGTTGGCGAATGAGCTTTACGTAGACCTGTTTCGTGCGGCACGCATAGAGGCGATGGAGCGAGGCGAGATGCTGCACAAGCAGCAACTTGCCTCTCACCAGGTTCTCAGCGTCACGCTGAAGATGTACCAAGAGAAACATCACAAGACCCCGCATCTCCATGTGGACCTGAAAACGAGGAACCACGCTGCGAGCTTTTCTATCCTTCCGGCGGCCGTCATCGAGGGCGGAAGCACCCTCTCGAAAGACCAAAGAAAAGCCGTTCTCGGTTTCATTCAGAGCAACGGACCCGCGCTCCTTGCCATATGGAACTCGCTGAAGGCAGAAGGAGATCCGAAGCCCCTTATCGCGGAGCTGCCGGCTATGTAAAGCCGTCCTCATGCGTTCCTTCCGGGCAGCGGCGTATCGAAATGCAGGGCGTTCTTCGCTTCYTGCTTTGCGCGGATCTTCGCCATGACCTCGGGCTGGGTGATGCGGGTCAGCTCGCGCTCGCCATCGGCATGCATATCGAGGCCCGCGATCCAGCAGAAGCCCGCCAGGGTGACCATGACGCCGCCAACCTCCTGCGAGGGCTCGCCGGCAGGCCGTCCGAAGACGTAATCGACCAGGGTGGCGACGCGGGTCCGGTCATAGCCGGTGGACTGCAGAAGCTCAAGAACTTCCTCGAGGAGGCGATCGCCGCGCTCGGTCATGTTGCTGTAGAGGGACGGTACGAAGCACTGGTCCATCCATTGAGACACCCGCCACTGGAAGCTCGGGTACTTTGCTCCGACACGGAAGCTGCCGCAGGTCGCGCGAACACCTTCCGTGTCGCCACCACACACGCAGCGGCCCCCTTCGATGCAATGCCAGGTCATGAGCTCACCTCCGGCGCGGCGGCGAGCGGCATCCAGTGCGTCGGCTTCTCATCCGTGAGACGAATCTCTTCGTACACCTCCGTAGCCTCGTACCAGCCCTCCGGCGCGTAGCCGTCTTCGGTGTCGTCTGCGTCATCGGCGAGCTCAAGCGTGCCCGGGGTGTAATAGCAAGCCATGATTGAGCGCCAATTTCCGCGCGAGTTTCTGTAGCCTGCGATTATCTTTACGCCTTTCGGCGCGGACTCGATGGGCTTCCACCCATCCGGCACGCCCACGGGGCGCGGCTGGGTGTAAAGGGTGTCACCGCGCTTAGCGATTGGCGGATGGACGTAAAGGAGCGAGCCATCGTCATCTACTGCATTTACGTAGATAGCCACCACCTCCCCAGCCTGCTCACCCGTGGGGGCGGTGAGTATAGAGACGGCGTTCCACTTCGAAACATCGATGCGTTCGAAGTTCTCATCGTCGAGCACGTCCTCAAGGTGGGTCAGCAGTACGGCGATTGCCTCCTTCCTGCCACCCGTGGGGCGGGGATGGGCGAGGGCGGCAGCGACAGGGCGAACGCTTTCGATCCACCGACTGCGAACCTCGTCGGACATGCGAAGCCAACGATCCTCGCCATCGCAGACGGCGTGCATGGCACGCGCGGCGGCAGTCAGGCGATTGACATCGACCGCCTCTGCAGGCTGCGCACGCGCGCGGCTGATGTACACCGTGTCACCGACGCAGAAGCCCATATCGGCCTCGATCTCGACGTGACAGCCCTGACGACTGTTGGACAGCGTGTTGATGATCTTGCCGGGGATGAGGTCGAGAGCGGTATTCATGCGCCGGTGTCCTTTGCCAAGGGCAGTGCATAAAAGTTGAGTTCGCCGAGGTTGCCGTTTGTAACAACGACGGCATGCTTTAGGAGACGCGCGGTGCGGATCTTGGCGGCGGCGACATCGGACACGGTGAAGGATCCAATGTGCTGGCCGCCGGGGTAGTCGTTGAACCAGATACCGCGGCGGTTCTCCTCGCGCCGCTCAAGCTCGGCTACGCGAGCTCGCAGGGCGCGAGCCTCACGCTGGGTGATGGGCTTGGTGGTCACAGGCGGCGCTCCTTTAGAAAAGCGTCGATGGCAGCATCTAGCTCTTCGGTATCGATAGCCTGGCCTTGGTAGGGTTGCTTCTGACCATCCGGAGATACCGTGATGTAAACAGGGCCGATTGCCCCCAATACAGCACGATCCTCACGCCAAGCCCCTTTGCGGCGGATATATCTATACCGCGCAGCGTCCGCTGCGTCGGCAGCAGCTTGGAGAAGCGCGGCGCGCAGTTCGGAGCCGTTCGGGCCTTTCAGTTCTTCGGCCATCGAGCGCAGCTTGATCGGGTCGAACATGGTCATGCCGCCTTCTCCTTGGTAGCCGCTTCGTAGGCTGTCCCCGTGATCTCCTCGCAGTGAGCCGCGAGCTTCGCGTCGGTGGCCGCGTAGATGACGCCATCGCGTTCGACCATCCCGAACTTATGGAAAAGGAGCTGGCCCCAGTCGGTGCCGATCGCCGCCCAAACCGGGTCGAGGGACGGCTGTGTCTTCGGCCGGTTGTTTGAGTAGAGGTCGTCCAGGCGCGCGAGTTCGCCCATCAGGGCCTTGCGGTCGGCGCCTGGCGCAGTGGCGCCGAGCCGCGTCCGTGGTCGCTGCACGTACCCTTCGCTGGCCTGCGCGACAGTCCAGAGATCCTTCGGCCTCGTCGGCTCGAAGCGGAGGCCATGCAGCGCGCGGCCGTGGAGATTCCGGATATAGACGGGCTTGGCGCCTTCGAACAGCGCGGAGAAGGCCGCTGCCTCTTTGTCCAGCTCGACATTCTCGGCGACATAGGTGGCCCAGGCGGCGCGAACCTCCGGCGTGTCGATCCGGTAATACTTGATGGTGGTCATGCGGCCTCCTGTGCCGGCGGAAGGGTGTCGAACAGCGAGGGCATCGAGATCTCTGCCTCGGCAGCTTGCAGGTGCTTCACGCCGTCGAAGAAGTAGGGTGTGCTCAGCTCGACCGCACGGCCCTGACGCCTGGCCTTGATGGCGCGGAGCGGGACGGTAAACAGGCCGCCGAAAGGGTCGAAGACCAGCTCGCCGCGGTTGCTGAAACGCTCGATGAGGCGATCAACGATGTCGAACTGCAGCGGGCAGATGTGGTTTTCGAGGCCGCGCCGCGTTTGCTCGCCGTTGAGCGTCAGCATCCGGTTCACGTCGTGCCACACGTCCGGGTGATGGCTGCCAGGGGCGAGTGACATGAATGTCGATGGAAGGGCGCCGCGCGCCTCCAAAGCCTCACCGATGCGGACGTGAGACTCGTAGTCGTAGAGGTTGGCCAGGCTGTACTGGGTGAACAGCTTCGCCAGCTTGTCCGGGCCCAGCGCAGCCAGCTCGTCGACCGTGGGCATGCGCTGGCCAGATGACCGCCAGAAGGCATGCGCGTCGACCTGCCAATGGGCACGGGTATACGACTCCTTGTCCTTGCGCACCGGATGATCGGCGTAGCCCTTCGTCCGGTCGGTCTGGGGCTTGTGCAGGAGCACGATGTATTCCGGGCTTCCCACGCCCATTTTCGTGCCGTCCTTGCACTGCTCCGACCAGCCGAGACGATAGGTCTGGTTGTTCTCGCGGACCACGTCAGTCACGACCGTGATCAGGCCCATGTAGTCGAAGCCGTGCGACCGGTAGTGGAAGATCGCCTCAGCGTGAAAGGGGCTTACGGTCGGGACGCCGGCACCGGTTACGGCGCCGAAATCGATGCGATCCTTCACGTGGATCGCGGCAACGCGCCCGGGCTTGAGGATCCGCAGCAGCTCGGCGGACAGGAAGCCCATCTGCGCCCAGAAGTGGGCGTTGTCGTCCGTGTGCCCGAAATCGTTGTAGCTCGGGCTGTACTCGTAGTGGTTCGCAAAGGGGATCGAGGTCACCACCAGGTCAACCGAGTTATCGGCCATGGTGCGTGCTTCGGCAACACAATCGTTGTTCGCCACCAGCCAATCATGGCCGCTCACCTCGATGCGCTCGACACCGATGGAGCGCGACAGCACGTCGGCCATCGCCCCGTGGCTCAGGCCGTATTCCCGAATAATCTCGCTCATCTTTCCCACCATGATGTTGTGTCGGGTCCACTTCGCCTGGAGCGTGGCAAGCACCTCCCGCTCGCTCTCCGCGTAGACGATCCAGATCTCAACCGGAAAGCCCTGTTGGAACCGCTGGAGGCGGTGAAGGGACTGAATGAAGTCGTTGAACTTGAAGCCGATGCCGGCATAAACCGCTTTGTGGCAGTGGCGCTGGAAGTTGCATCCGCTGCCCATGAGGACGGGCTTGCCCGAGAGGCGCTGAATTCGGCCCTCGCTGAAGTCGATGACAGCCTTTTCGCGATCGTCCAGTTCCTGCTCACCGTAGACGCTCACGACGCCAGGGACCGCCGCCGCGATGGCGTGACGCTCGGCTTCGAGGTCATGCCAGATCAGGAAGTGATCCGCGGCGTTCTCCTCGAGGATCCTGCTGACCGCGGCAATGCGTGTGGGCAAGGTGTCGCGCTTCTCGCGCGCAGCATCGCGGAGGCCCATTGCCGCATCCCTGAAAAGGTTCCCCTGGCCATCCCGATCCGCTTCCGCACTGCCGTGGTCGACCGGAACCTCGACGTAGTGAATCGTCAGGGGCGGGAGGTCGTATCCCTCGTCGCTGAAGCCAAGGTCAGACGGCCGTTGCAGGAACAGCGCCCAGGACGCCACCCAGAGCCAGAACTCGCGCTCCTTGTGCGGGTATAGGGTCAGGTTATTCGCCTTCGTGCTGTCCCGCTTGAACCACCGGGTAAGCGCCTGGCCCGTGTCCATCACCCCGAGGAAGCCGGCATAGTGGATCAGCTCCTTGTAGCGGTTCGGCGACGGCGTAGCGG
>NZ_JBFUIT010000190.1:0-7835 GCF_056401735.1 Luteibacter sp. P4_D7_3 | reverse complement strand
CTGCTGGCCGAGATCGACCCGCGTGCAGCCCAGGCGCAGCTTCAGCTCGCCAACGGCGATCTCGCGGGTAGCCAGGCCAAACTGGCCAACGCGCAGGAAACCCTCAAGCACTTCCAGGTGCTGGCAACGCAGGATTCCATTTCCCGCCAGCGTCTCGCCGACCAGCAGTCGCTGGTGGCGCAGTACCAGGCCGAGGTGAGGTCCGAGCAGGGCCGTATCGGCTCCGCCAACCTGCAGGTCGCCAACGCACGGATCACCTCGCCGATCACGGGCATGGTGGGTCTGCGTCGGGTCGATCCGGGCAACCTGGTCGGTCCTTCGGATGCCCGTGGCATCGTGGTGGTGACGCAGTCGCAGCCGAGCAAGGTGATCTTCTCGGTGCCGGTGAACGTGGTGCCGCGTGTGCTGGAACGCCTTAACGGTGGCACCTGCATCCCCGTCGACGCCTATGGCGACAGTCCCGATGACGTGCTTGCCACCGGGCGCCTGCGCGCGGCGAACAACGAGGTGGATCCCGCGACGGGCACCGTGAAGTTCGAGGCCGAGTTCGCCAATACCAACAATGCGCTGTTGCCCAACCAGTTCGTCACGGCGAAGCTACCCGTCCAGGTGTTGCCGCAGGCGATCCTCGTGCCGGCTGCTGCGATCCAGCAGGGCGCGCAGGGCCCGTTCGTCTATGTGATCAACGACGACAAGACCGCTGCCGTGGTGCCGGTCAAGCTCGGCCCGGGTGACACGACCACGGCCGTCATCGCCTCGGGTATCGCGCCGGGTGCGAAGGTCGTCGTCGAGGGAGCGGACAGGCTCCGTTCCGGCACGTCGGTCACCGCCACGGCGAGTGCCACGCCCGCACCGGCGTCCGTTGCGAGTGCTCCGGAATGCCATAACCCGTGAACCCGTCCCGCCTGTTCATCCTGAGGCCGGTTGCGACCTCGCTCCTGGCCATCGCGATTCTGCTGGTCGGCCTCTTCGCGTACCGGTTCCTGCCGCTCTCGGCCTTGCCGGAAGTCGACTTCCCAACCATCGAGGTCGTCACCGCCTATCCGGGTGCAGGCCCCCAGGTCGTTGCATCGACCGTCACGGGACCCCTCGAGCGCCAGATGGGGCAGATGCCCGGCCTGAGCCAGATGTCGTCGACGAGCGCCGCCGGCGCGTCGACGATCACGCTGCGGTTCAATCTCGAACTGCCGTTGGACGTCGCCGAACAGGAAGTGCAGGCTGCCATCAATGGGGCGGCACCCCTGCTGCCGCCCGATATCTCGCAACCGCCCATTTATCGCAAGGTGAATCCGGCCGACGCGCCGGTGATGACGCTGGCCCTGACCTCGCCGACCCTGTCGTTGCGGGTGCTTCGTGAGCTGGCCGATACGCGCCTGGTGCCGAAGCTTTCTCAGGTGACCGGCGTGGGTCTGGTCAGCCTCGATGGCGGCCAGCAGCCGGCGATCGTGGTGCAGGCCGATCCCTCGAAGCTGCGCTCGCAGGGCATGACCCTGGACGACCTTCGCAGCGCCCTCCACGATGCGAATTCGAACCAGGCCAAGGGCAGTCTTGAAGGGCCGGTCCGGTCCTCGAACATCGCCATCAGCAATCCCATCGATACCGCCGCCGAGTTCGAGCGCCTGACCGTGGGTCACCGCGACGGCGCCGTGGTGCGCCTGGGTGACGTCGCCAAGGTGGCTGACGGCGCCGAGAATGCGCGCCTCGCCGCATGGTCGGGCAAGGATCCGGCGATCATCCTGCTCATACGTCGCCAGCCCGGCGCCAACGTGGTGGAAGTGGTCGATCGCATCCGCGATCTGTTGCCGCAGCTGAAGACGACGCTGCCGGCCGCGGTCGATGTCGCGACCCTGACCGACCGCACCCAGACCGTGCGTGCGGCCGTGAGCGACACGCAGCTCGAACTGATTTTCGCGATCATCCTCGTGGTGTTCGTCATCTATCTGTTCCTGGGCAGCGGCACGGCGACGGTGATCCCCGGCGTGGTGGTACCGCTCTCCCTGATCGGCACGTTTGCGGTCATGTACCTGGCCGGGTTCTCGATCAACAACCTGACCCTGATGGCGCTCATCGTGGCGACCGGCTTCATGGTCGACGATGCGATCGTCATGATCGAGAACATCGCGCGCTATGTCGAAGCAGGCGAGGATCCGTTCTCCGCCGCGTTGAAGGGCTCGCGTCAGATCGCCTTCACCGTGGTGTCGCTGACCTTGTCGCTGCTGGCCGTGCTGATCCCGCTGCTGTTCATGGGTGGACTGGTCGGACGGCTGTTCCGCGAGTTTGCGATCACGCTTGCTGTAGCGATCCTGATTTCCTGCGTGGTCTCGCTGACGCTCACGCCGATGATGTGCGCGCGCATGCTTCGGCGCACGCCCGAGGTATCCCAGCAGGGACGCCTGGCCCGCAAGGGCAGGGAATGGCACGACACGGTGCTGGCGAAGTATGCGCGTGGCCTCGAGTGGGTGCTGGCGCGTCAGACCGCCACCCTGGTCACGGTAGCGGGCATGGCCGCGCTTGCCGTCGTGCTTTACCTCGTGATCCCGCGCGGGCTGTTCCCGACCCAGGATTCCGGCGACATCCAGGGTATTTCCGTCGCCTCGCCGACGGTGTCCTTCGACGCGATGGCCAAGCGCCAGCAGGCCTTGACGGCGGAGATCCTGAAGGACCCCGCGGTCGAGAGCGTCGCGTCCTTCATCGGCGTCGGTGACGGCGCGTTGTCGCTCAACAGCGGCCGCCTGCTCATCCACCTCAAGCCGCTGGGTAAGCGCAATCGCGTGCCCAAGGTCATGCAACGTCTCGCCGATGCGGCGAGCAAGGTCGATGGCATCACGCTGTACATGCAGCCCGTGCCCGACCTGACGATCGACGATCGCGTGAGTCCGGGGCAGTACCAGTTCTCGGTCGAGAATTCGGATCCCGCACTGCTTTCCCAGTGGTTGCCGCATATCGTCGGTCCGCTGCAGAACATCCGGAAGCTTTCGGGCGTGACCAGCGACCAGCACGACAAGGGCCTGGAGGCCTTCGTCCAGGTCGATCATGACCTCGCGAGCCGCTACGGCATCACCTCCGCCGCCGTGGGCGACGCGCTCTACAACGCCTTCGGCCAGCGTCAGGTGAGCACACTGCTGACCCTGGCAAGCCAGCGTCGGGTGATTCTCGAAGCCGCTCCGAATGCCGATGGTACGTCCGGTGCGATGGGCGGCATCTACCTCGCGCCGCAGGCGGGTACGGGCGTGACCGGTGCCGATGCGAGCGATCCCTCGTCCACCTTGATTCCCCTGTCGTCCATCGCCCAGGTCAGTGAACGGACGGGGCCCCTCGTGGTCACCCGTATCGATCAGCTTCCGGCGGCGACCGTGTCCTTCAACGTGGCGCGAGGCGTGGCGCTGGATAGCGCGATGAAGTCCGTGGACGCCGCATGGCGCGACCTGAAGATGCCGGCCAGCATGCAGATGCGCTGGCAGGGCTCTTCGCAGGCGTTCCAGGCGTCGCGGGACGGCCAGCCCTGGCTGATCCTGGCCACGCTGATCACCGTGTATATCGTGCTGGGCGTGCTGTACGAGAGCTACATCCATCCGTTGACGATTCTCTCGACGCTGCCCTCGGCGGGCATCGGCGCCTTGCTCGCGCTGATGATCGGTGGGTTCGAGCTCGACGTGATCTCGCTCATCGGCGTCATCCTGCTGATCGGCATCGTGCAGAAGAACGCCATCATGCTGATCGACTTCGCGATCGATGCGCAGCGTCAGCAAGGTCTCACACCGCGCGACGCCATCGTGCAGGCCTGCATGCTTCGCTTCCGTCCCATCATCATGACGACGCTCGCCGCCATGCTCGGCGCGTTGCCGCTGATGTTGGGCGGCGGCATGGGCGCGGAGCTTCGCCATCCGCTGGGCGTGGGCATCTTCTGGGGCCTGCTGGTGAGCCAGTTGCTGACGTTGTTCACGACGCCGGTGATCTACCTCGCGTTCGAGCGCGTGTTGCAGCGTCGCCGGGCATGAACATCTCGCGGCTATTCATCGACCGGCCGGTGGCGACCTCGCTGCTGTGCATCGGGCTGGTGATCGCCGGCGCGCTGGCGTGGCGGTTGCTGCCCATCGCGTCGCTTCCCGAGGTGGACGTGCCGACGATCAAGGTCTCGGCCTCGTTGCCCGGCGCCAGTCCGGCGACGATGGTCTCCGCCGTGGCCACGCCGCTCGAGCGTGCGCTCGGACGCATCGCCGGCGTGACGGAAATGACCTCGGTGAGTACGAGCGGCTCGACGGATATCCGTCTCAGCTTCGATTTCTCGCGCAACGTGGTCGGCGCGACACGCGACGTGCAGGCGGCAATCAATGCCGCTCGTGGCGACTTGCCCTCCGACATGCCGGGCAGCCCGACGTACCGCGCGGTCAGTTCCGCCGATGCCCCGGTGCTCGTGCTCAGCCTGACCTCGCGCGATGCGAGCCCGGGACAGATGTATGCGGTCGCCTCGACGACCTTCAGCCAGATGCTGGCGCAGGTGGACGGCGTGGGCGAGGTGGATCTCGTCGGCAGTTCGGTGCCGGCTGTCCGCATCGATCTGGACCCCACGGCGATGAACCAGCGCGGGGTGGGCTTCGAGCAGTTGCGCCACGCAGTCGCCGCGGCCGTCTCGAGCCAGGCCTCCGGGGCCTTGGACATCGGCGATCGCTACCTGCAGGTGACGACCAATGGCCAGCTCGATACGGCCGAGGCGTTCCGTTCGCTCGTGGTGGCCGGCCGTGACGGTACCGCCGTCTCCCTCGGTGACATCGCCCGCGTCGTCAATACCGTGCGCGATCCCAATAACGCGGCGCTCGCCAACGGTGAACCCGCGGTGCTGGCGCTGGTCCGCCACAAGGCCGGTGCCAACATCATCGAGGTGATCGACGGCATCACGAAGCGTTTGCCCGCGTTGCAGGCGTCGTTGCCCGGCGATATGAAGGTGAGCGTCATCGTCGATCGCGCGACCTCGGTACGCGGCTCCCTGAGCGGTGCCGAGCACACCCTGGCCCTGGCCGTGGTGCTGGTCGTCCTGGTGATGTTGCTGTTCCTGCGCGATGTACGCGCGGCGTTGATCGCCAGCGCGGTGGCGCCGATCTCGTTGCTCGGCGCCATGACGGTGATGTACCTGCTCGGATACAGCCTCGACATTCTCTCCCTGATGGCGCTGACGATCGCGGTGGGCTTCACCGTGGACGATGCCGTCGTGGTGGTGGAGAACATCGCCCGCCACATCGAAGACGGCATGGAGCCCCGCGAGGCCGCGCGGCTCGGTGCGGGCGAGGTCGGCCTTACCGTGCTTTCCATGAGCGCCGTGCTGATCGCGGTGTTCATCCCCTTGCTGCTGATGGGCGGCTACGTCGGCCTGTTCGTGCGCGAGTTCGCGGTCACGCTTGCGGTGGTGATCGTGATTTCCCTGGTGGTATCGCTGACTGTCGTGCCCATGTTGTGCGCGCTGTGGCTGAAGCCGGAAAGCACGCGTCGCGCCCATGGCCGCGTCTTCCAGTGGAGCGAGCGCGCGTTTGCCAGGCTGCAGAAGGCTTATGACGATAGCCTCGTCGTGGCGCTGCGCCGTGCGCCGTTGACCATGCTTTCCCTGCTCGCCGTGTTGTGTCTGAGCGTCGTGCTCTACATCGTGGTGCCCAAGGGTTTCTTCCCGCGCCAGGACACCGGTGAGCTGACGGGCGACTTCGATACCGACGGCAGCGCCTCCTTCCCGGTGGCCAGGGAGAAGCTGGCAAAGTTCCTCGATGTGGTGCGCGCCGACCCCGCCATCGCGAGCGTCGCCGGCTATGCCGAGCACGATTCGGGTTCGCTGTTCGCGACGCTCAAGCCGCTCTCCAAGCGCAACGCCAGCGCCGATGAGGTCGCGGCACGGCTGAACGTACAGCTGGCGAGGCTGTCCGGTGGCACCTTCACCGTGACCTCGGTGCAGAACATCCGCGTTGGTGGACGTCGCAGTCGCGCGTCGAACGAATACACGATCCAGGCCGATTCGCCGGAGCTGCTGCGAGCATGGGCGCCGCGGATCACCCAGGCTATGGCGACGATCCCCCAGATCAGCAACGTGCACAGTGACAATGGCGGCACCGCGCTGGCGACCTCACTGGACGTGGATCGCGACACCGCGGCGCAGTACGGCATCACCTATGCCCGCGTCGACGGCGTGTTACGCGATGCCTTTGCCGACCGGCGCGCGGCCACGATCTTCTCGCCGTCGGACCAGGTGCCCGTACTCATGGGCGTCGCGCCGGAGCATGCGCAATCGCCGGACGCGTTCAACCAGATCCTGGTGCCGGGCTCCGGCGGCAGCGAAGTGCCGTTGCTGATGCTGGGGCATGTCCGTCAGTTCAACGTGCCGCTGGGCATCTCCCATTACGGGCAGTCGCTGTCGGCGACGATTTCGTTCGACAGGGCGGCGGGCGTCTCGCTGTCCCAGGCGACCCAGGCGATCCAGCGTGCCGTGAATCGCACGGCGATGCCGACGTCGGTGCGCAGTACCTTCGCAGGCTCGGCGGGTGCGGCCCGGCAGGTGGCATCGAGCGAGCCCGCGCTGATCCTCGGCGCCTTCCTGACGCTGTTCATCGTCCTGGGCATCCTTTACGAAAGTTGCTTCCACCCCCTCACCATTCTGTCGACGCTGCCCTCGGCGGCCGTCGGTGCGGTGTTCGCGCTGATCCTGTTCCGTACCGATCTCGACGTCATCGCGTTGATCGGCATCTTCGCCCTCATCGGTATCGTGATGAAGAACGCGATCATGATGGTGGACTTCGCCCTTGCCGCGCAGCGAGGCGAGGGAYTGACACCGGCCGAAGCGATCCAGAAAGCGTGCCGTCTGCGTTTCCGCCCTATCCTGATGACCTCGTTGGCGGTCATGGTCGCGGCGGTGCCCCTGGCGATTTCGCGAGGCGACGGCGCGGAAATGCATGCGCCGCTCGGCATCGCGATGGGTGGTGGTCTGGTAGTGAGCCAGTTGTTGACGCTTTACACGACCCCGGTTGTGTACCTTTATCTCGACAGATTCAGCAGGTGGGCAGGACGATGGACGCAGAGTTTCAGGGCCCGGGAAAATGCAGGATGGCCGGCCGGTCGTCAGGGGCCAACGTCATGATGCGCGCCATGCTTGTCGCCGGTGCCGTCGTGCTCATTGCCGCCTGTACCGAGGTCGGCCCGAACTACGTGCGTCCCGCCACGCACTCGCCGGCTGCTTACAAGGAAGCGGCCCCGCAGGACGCCCAGCACGCGACCGTGGCGCCGATTTCCGCCAGGTGGTGGGAAATCTATGACGACGCCACGCTCAACGCGCTGGTGTCGCAGGTGGCGGTGAGCAACCAGTCCCTGGCCGCGGCGGCTGCTCGCGTGCGCCAGGCCCAGGCGCTGATCCAGGTGGCGAAGGGGGCCGGCGTGCCTTCGGTTACGGCGGGCACGCTCAAGTCCGGCCGCAAGAACGAAAACGATATCGGTATCGGCGTCAGTTGGGAGCTGGACCTGTGGGGTCGGATCCGCCGTGATGTCGAGTCGCACCGCGCGATCGCCGAAGCGAGCAAGGACGACCTCGCCGCTGCCACCCTATCGATGCAGGGCCAGCTCGTGCAGAGCTATTTCGCGCTACGCCAGGACGACGCCACGATCGACCTCCTGCAGCGCTCCGCCGACGCTGCCGAGCAGTGGCACCGGATGGTGGGCAATCAGTACGCCCAGGGTCAGGCGTCAAGCGCCAATGTGGCCGACGCGACGATGAAGTCCAGCTCGGCGCAGCTGCAGCTGGCCGATACGAAGGCCGCGCGCGCCCAGCTCGAACACGCGATCGCGGTGATGCTCGGCAAGGCGCCGGC
>NZ_JBFUIT010000189.1:0-7836 GCF_056401735.1 Luteibacter sp. P4_D7_3 | reverse complement strand
GGATGAAAACCTCATGGCCGCGGCGGACCAGATCGGCGGCAGCGGCCGGGATGAGGGCCACGCGGCCTTCGAGGGTCTTGGTTTCGGAGGGGATACCAATGCGCATCTTATGGAGGATCCTGAATGAGATAAAAGCCGCCCCGTGGGGACAAGGCGACAGCCGTCATTGCATCGATGTCTTGAATCGCACCTCGGTCTTCCCCATTCTCACGGGTCGACACACCTCGCAAACCCTCGACACGGCTTTAGCATCCTGCCGCAAGGGGCTAGCGGTACGACCGAAACACGCCGCAGTAAACCTCAAGGATTATACATGAGCACCCCCAAGCACAGCCGCCTGCTGATCCTCGGCTCCGGCCCCGCCGGATACACGGCCGCCGTCTATGCGGCGCGCGCCAACCTCAAGCCGACGATGATCACCGGCCTGGCACAGGGCGGCCAGCTCATGACCACCACCGAGGTGGACAACTGGCCGGGTGACGAAAAGGGTGTTCAGGGTCCGGAACTGATGCGGCGCATGGCCGAGCACGCCGAGCGCTTCGAAACCGAGATGGTTTTCGACCACATCCACAGCGTGGACCTGGCCGTCCGCCCGTTCCACCTGAAGGGTGACAGCGGCGAGTACACGGCCGATGCGCTGATCGTCACCACCGGCGCCACCGCCAAGTACCTGGGTATCGCCTCGGAAGAGAAGTTCAAGGGCCGCGGCGTCTCCGCCTGCGCCACCTGCGACGGCTTCTTCTTCCGCGACCAGGACGTGGTCGTGGTCGGCGGCGGCAACACCGCCGTGGAAGAGGCCCTGTATCTGGCCAACATCGCCCGCAAGGTCTACCTGGTCCACCGCCGCGACAAGTTCCGTGCGGAAAAGATCATGCAGGACAAGGTGTTCGAGAAGGTAGCTGCCGGCAAGATCGAGCTGCTGTGGAACCACCAGGTCGACGAAATCCTCGGCGACGACTCCGGCGTCAACGGCGTGCGCGTCAAGGACGTCAACACCGGCGTGAAGCGCGATCTGGAAGCCCAGGGTTTCTTCGTGGCGATCGGCCACACCCCGGCCACCGGCATCTTCGAAGGCCAGCTCGAGATGAAGGACGGCTACATCCAGATCCAGTCCGGCCTGCACGGCGGCGCCACGGCCACCTCGGTGCCGGGCGTGTTCGCCGCCGGTGACGTCGCCGACCATGTCTACCGCCAGGCGGTGACCTCGGCGGGCTTCGGCTGCATGGCCGCGCTCGACGCCGAGCGCTGGCTCGACCAACAGCACATGCTGACCTGACCGGAACCGGCCCCGCGCCTCGCGCGCGGGGCAACCGCCGCATGACCGGCATTCGATTCCTCGACAGCCTTGGTGGCATTGCGCCCGCCGACTGGGACGCGCTTGTGCCCGACGGCAACCCTTTCGTGTCGCACGCTTTCCTGAGCGGGATGGAAGCCAAGGGCTGCCTGCGCGAAGACTATGGCTGGAAGCCCTACCACCTGGGCATCTTCGACACGAACGATCGCCTGATCGCCGCCGCTCCCACCTACCTCAAGGGCAACTCGCACGGCGAGTTCGTCTTCGACTGGAGCTGGGCCTCGGCCTGGGAACGCGCCGGCGGCGACTACTATCCGAAGATGCTGGTCGCCTCGCCCTACTCGCCCGTGCCCGGCCCCCGGCTGCTGGTGCGCGACGGCATCGAGGCGGAGATCCTGCGCAACCGGCTCACCGCGGCCCTGGTCGACGAAGCGGACCGCCTGGGCCTGTCCTCGATTCACGCCAACTTCCTCGCCGACGCCGACCTGGACGCTTTCGACGATCGCTGGCTGGTCCGCTCCGATTACCAGTTTCACTGGCACAACCAGGGCTACGCGGATTTCGACGCCTTCCTCGCCTCGCTCAAGGCCAAGAAACGGAAGAACATCCGCCAGGAACGCGCCCATGCGATGGATGCCGGCCTGCAGCTGGACATGCGCGGCGGCGACGAACTCTCCGACGCCGAGTGGCGGCAGATCCACGCGCTTTACGAACTCACCTTCGACCTGAAGGGCAACCACGCCGCGCTGACCGCACGCTTCTTCCAGTACCTGGGTCGCACCCTGGGCCCGAAGGTGCAGGTCGCGATGGCGCGCGACGGCAACGAGATCGTCGCCATGGCCTTGTTCCTGCGCGGCGGCGACGCGCTGTACGGACGCTACTGGGGCGCCAGCGTCGAAGTCTCCGGGCTGCACTTCGAGCTCTGTTATTACCGTGGTATCGACTATGCGATCCGCGAAGGCATCGCCCGTTTCGAACCCGGCGCACAGGGCGAGCACAAGCTGGCCCGCGGCTTCCTTCCGACGCTGACGCACTCGCGGCATTACATCGCCCACGAGGGCTTCCGCCGGGCCGTGGCCGGCGCGCTCGAAGAAGAAGCGCTGCACCGCGAAGCGTATCGCGACGAACTGCTCGCCCATTCGCCGTACGCGGACCGATGATCCGCCTGCCGCAACTGAATCCCCTCCGCCCCGGCCTGTTTCCGGATCCCGAGGATGCGCTGGACGAACCCAACGGCCTGCTCGCCTGGGGCGGCGATCTTTCGCCCGAGCGTTTGATCGCGGCTTATGCGCAGGGCGTCTTTCCCTGGTTCAACGCGGATGAGCCGATCCTCTGGTGGTCACCGGATCCACGTTGCGTGTTCCGCACCGACGCGGTCCACATCAGCCGCAGCCTGCGCAAGCAGCTGTCGAAGTCCAACTGGCGGATCACCGCCGATACCTCGTTCACCCGCGTGATGCGCGCCTGTGCCGCGCCGCGCAGCGGATCGATCGGCACATGGATCGGCGACGACATGATTGCGGCGTACGAAGAGCTGCATCGGCAGGGTCACGCGCACAGCGTCGAGGTGTGGGACCGCGGTTCGCTGGTGGGCGGGATTTATGGTGTCGCCGTCGGTCGGTTGTTCTGCGGCGAGTCGATGTTCTCGGCACGCACCGGCGGTTCGAAGGTCGCACTGGCCGGCATGTGCCAGCTGTTGCATCGCTGGGGGTTTCCGTTCCTCGACGCCCAGGTGACCAACGATCACCTGCTATCAATGGGTGCGGTGGAGATTCCGAGACGGCAGTTCGTGGCGCAGGCCAAGCGCCTGGCGGCGATGCCGGGGATGGTCGGTTCGTGGGTGCAGCACCCCATAACCCTGCCCTGACACGCGGGAAAAACATCGCCGATAAATCGGCTTGGTAGGAGCCGATTCATCGGCGATGGCCGCGGCAGCGGCCGCCAGATTGCCATTCCGTCGCCAGCACCCAATCGCCGATAAATCGGCTCCTACCGAGCAGGCTTCCGGTTACCGACCTCTGTGCCCGCTCATCTCAGCCCCGGCATTCCTCGGCAACGCCAGGCACACCGGCGCGGCAATCAGCGACACGAACGTCACCACGAGAAACGCCACGCTGAAATCCGGCAGCTGCGCGTGCGCGTGCCCGTTCCACGTCACCGATACATGCAGCGCCGCCGCGGCCACGCAGATGCCTACCGACAGCATCAGCTGCTGGAACGTCGTGTAGAAGCTCGTGGCGCTGGAGAACCGTTCACTTGGCACATCCGCGTAGGCCACCGTGTTGTACGCGCTGAACTGTAGCGACTGGAAGAAGCCGCTCAGAAGCAGGACGGTGTAGATCGTCCACAACGGCCAGTCCGGTCGAAAGGCGGCGCACAAGGCGACGCAGACCATCGACAGCACGCCGTTCCAGACCAGGGTGGCGCGGAAGCCCCACAAGCGGAGCACGGGCGCCGCGGTGGCCTTCATCAGCATGGCACCAAGGGCGGAGACGAAGGTCACCACGCCGCTGTGCGCGGCGGAAAACCCGAAGCCCAGCTGCATCATCAGCGGCAGGAGGAAGGGCACCGAGCCCGCCGTGATGCGCGTGAGCGACCCTGCGATCACCGAAAGACGGAAGGTGGGAAAGCGCATCAACGAGAGGTCGAGGATGGGATTGGCCACGCGTTTGGAATGCCACACGTAAACCGCACCGACGATGAGGCCACCGACGATCAACCCCGCGGAACTCGACCCCGCCGTACCGCCACGACTCGCCATTTCCAGCCCGAATACCAGGCACGACAGCGAGATGCCCGACAGGATGAAGCCCACTGTGTCGAAACGCTGCCGCTCGGCGATGCGCACATCGGGGACGTACTTCGTCGCCAGCCACATGCCGGCAAGACCGATCGGTACGTTGATGTAGAAGATCCAGCGCCACGAGGCCCAGGTGACGATGAAGCCGCCCAGCGGCGGCCCGATCACCGGCCCGATGAGTGCCGGCACGAGCAGCCACGACATGGCGCTGACCAGCTCGGACTTCGGCACCGAACGCAGCAGCACCAGGCGCCCCACCGGCACCATCATCGCGCCGCCCATGCCCTGCAGCAGGCGCGAAAGCACCAGCAGCGGAAGATTGCCGGAGAGCCCGCAGAGGATCGAGCCGATGGTGAAAAGCGCAATGGCCGAGCGGAAGACGTTACGCGAACCGTAGCGGTCGGCGATGGCGCCGCTGGCGGGAATGAACACCGCGAGGCTGAGCATGTACGAGGTGAGTGCCACGCTCATGTGCAACGGCGACACGTCGAACGATTCCGCCATGGAAGGCAACGCCGTGGCGAGGATGGTGCCGTCCAGCTGTTCCATGAACATCGCGCTCGCGATGATCAGGGCTACGGTGCGGAAGCCAGGGGCGGGAGTCATCCGGGGAGGGTTGGCGGGGGAGCACATAGTCTGCGCCCGCGGGGATCAAAGGTCGAGTGAACGTAAACTTAGAAAGCGCCGCTCGTCGTCGGTGAAGGGATCGATGAAGGAGAGTTCGCGTGCGAGCAGTTGCATAGGCTCACTGAAATCCGCGGTTTCCTCGCGTAGGTCGGGGTACATCGGATCGCCCAGGATGGGTGCGCCCAGCCCCGCCATGTGCACGCGCAGCTGGTGCTTGCGTCCGGTAACAGGCTCCAGGCGATACCGCCACGCATGCTCGTCGCGCTCGATCACGTCGATGTGCGTGGTGGCGTTCGCGGGACCCTCCACTTCATGTGTGCGGAAGAACGGCTCCCCCCGCTCGATGCGACTGCAGCGCGAGAGCGGAAACGTCAGCCCGGGCAAAGGCGCCGCCAGCGCTTCATAAGTCTTGGCGATGGCGCGCTCGCGGAACAGGCGCGTATACGCGTCGCGACTGGACGGACGCGCCGAGAACACGACGAGGCCTGCGGTGCCGCGATCGAGCCGGTGCAGTGCGACGAGGTCCGGATTGTCGAGGCGACGGATGAGGCGCACCGACAGGGTCTCCTCCACGTAGCGTCCGGCCGGCATCACCGGCAGGAAGTGCGGCTTGTCGGCCACGACGAGGTCGTCGTCCTGGTAGACGATGGTCTCTTCGAAGGGAATGCGTGGCTCGGCGGATACCTCGCGCCGATAGGTGACGATGTCACCCGGGCGGTAGGGCGTGAGGTGGTCCACCGGGCGGCCGTGCGCCTCGACGAGGCCGCGCTCCATGCGGTCTTCCCAGGCATCGCGGCTGACCGCCGGGAAGCGCTCGCAGAGAAAATCGAGCACGCTGGGCCAGCCGCCGGGCGGCAAGGCAATCCTGCTGAGGGGCATGTGGTCCATGGGGTCATCCTAACCTTGCCAGCGCATGGGTCGCCAAGTGTTTCCCACCGGGCCGCAGCTTATACTGGCGCCGTCCCCCACATCGAGACACTCCGCGTGATCGGCCGGTTCCTCAGGAAGTTGTTCGGCGGCGGCAACGCGCCTCCCGCCCCTACCGTCGTGCCCGCACACGCCGCCGTGAGCATCACGCCGGTGGTGATCGACGTGCCCGTCGTGGAGGCCCCGGTGAGTGCGCTGGCCGCGGAAGAAATCGAAGACCGCTTCTACCGCCTGGTGCTGGGCCTCTCCCCGTCGGACGATGCCGCCTTCTCGCCGGCCGAACAAAGCGTGCTGCGCCGTGTGCGCGATGCCTTCGGTGGTGAGCGGTTCGATGTCGGCTCCCTGCCCCGGCTGCCTTCGGTGGTGCCCCAGCTCATGCGCTCGCTGCGCAACGACGACAGCGACAGCCGCGCACTGGCCGAACTGATTGCCCGCGACACCGTGCTGGTCGGTGAGATCGTGCGGGTGGCGAACAGCGCCTTCTTCAAGACGTCCCGACCGGTCACCGGCCTGCCCCAGGCGATCACCCTGCTGGGACAGGACGGTTTGCGCCGCGTCGTCATGCAGCTGGTGATGCGGCCCATCCTGCGCACCAACATGGGCGGCGCCAGCCAGCACGCGGGCGAGCGCCTCTGGGAGCACGCCGAGCGCTGCGCCCGCGCCTGCATTTTCCTGGGCCGCAATGTCTGCGACCCGTTCGAAGCATTCCTTGCCGGGCTGATCAGCCAGACCGGCGCGCAGACGATCCTGCTCGAGCTGGAAGAGCAGAACGACACCCGCGCCACGGCTTTCAGCCGCCCGCTCGTCGCCGCGCTGGCCCAGCAGATCGAACGGCTGTCGCTCCACGCGGCACGTCACTGGGCCTTCCCCTCACGTGTGGTCCAGGCGCTGGCCGAGCGCGCGGACCCCGCCGACGCAGGCGCACGCACGCCGCTGGGGCGCGCCCTGCTTGCCGCCAGCCGCGTGGCCATGTTGGATGTCTTGATCGAACAGGGCCTGGCCGACCCGGACTCGGCCCTATTGGCGAGCCCCGGCCAGACCTTCACCCAGGCGCAGCTGATCGCCTGCCGCGACGCCCTGCRAACAGCCGCGCCAGCCGAAGCCTAACCCTAAGCCCCTGTAGGAGCCGATTCATCGGCGAAGGGTTTCCGGCAGCAATCCATGTGGGAGCCGATTCATCGGCGATGGCGCTGCCGCAGCGCCCATATACCCTCAGCGCCGAACACCCGTAGCCACAACATCCGCCCAGAGCTGATCCGCCAGCTGGGTAGAGGCCCCGGCGATCAGATTCGGCACGATCGTGTCCAGACGCGGCGGATCCGTCAGTACGGGCGCGGTCTTGCTGACGTGGTAAACCTTCGAGACGACCACACCGCGCGCGACGATGCGGCAGTTCACCGTCAGGCCCATGGTCACGACCGACGGCTCGCCGTCCGGCGTGTGCACGGCAGTGGTCTGCTGCAGGCCACGGCAGCCGATGATCAGATCAGTGAAGTACTTCGGCTGCAGCGAGGTGCGCAGCTGGGCTTCGATCGCGGAGGCGATATCCGGGGACACCTGCACCTTGGGCGAGCCGGACAGGCCGCCGACGCTGATCACATGGTCACCCTTGTTTTCCAGCGTAAGCCACGGCGAGGCCGGGCTGGCAGCGACCGTGCGGGTCATGTCGCTTTCGATCATGGTCTTGCCGCCGCAGGCGGACAGCATCATGGCCGCGGTGGCGACCAACGCACATTTCGTTACTACGTACTTCATCACGTGCACAAACCCCTGTATTCCCCCAAGACAACCCTCCCAATTTAGCGGCTGGCCCACGCAGCGGCAACCACTCACGAATGTGAAGACGCCTTCCCCGCCGGCTAAAGGCTCATTCCGTGATGCCGATAACCTTTTCGACCCGACCGCGCGAGCGGTTATGATGCCGCTCCGATCCCCGGCAGGACCTCACCCACGATGTTTTCCGCTCGACAGCCTTCCGCTGGTGGAACAGACGCGCTCGCGCGCCTGACCTGGCAGGACTTCGAGCACCTGCTGGCCGAGCACTATCGGGCGCAGGGCTATCGCGTGGAGCACCATGCCCCGGTCACGTCCCTGAAGGCCCTTGGCGCTGGCGTCGATCTGCGCCTGACCCGCGGCACCGAGTCCGTCATCCTTCAGTGCAAGCACTGGGACGCCCTCGAAGTAGAAG
>NZ_JBFUIT010000188.1:0-11112 GCF_056401735.1 Luteibacter sp. P4_D7_3 | reverse complement strand
AGCGGCGTAGATATCCACGGCGGCGTCGCCATCGCCGGCGTCGAGGCGCGAGGTCAGTGCCGCCAGCAGGTCATCGTTGAGCCGCTGAATTTCACCGCCACGGCTACCACCCTGCTTGCGCTGGTTGTCCAGAGCACGCTGGCGTTCGTAGTAGAAGAACAGGTATTCGGTCGGGATGAGCCGCAACGTGCGGATCATGTCGAAGTCGAATAGCGGCGCCAGGTAGAGCTTGCGCAACAGCTCGTCGCTGTCGAGCAACCGGTCGATGACCTCCTCGCCGCGCACGCGCACACCGCGCACCCAGCCAAGGTGGTTGAGTCCGACGTAGTCGCACTCGACATCGCTCGCCGGTTCGCCGAGCGCGTGGGCAATGTTGTGGAACAGCTCGGTGGGCGTGTCGCAGATGCCGACAATGCGTGCCTTGCTGTGGTCACTCACCGCCTGCGTGATGAGTCCGGCGGGGTTGGTGAAGTTGACCAGCCAGGCCTGCGGGCTCAAGCGTTCGACCAGCCGCGCCTGCTCGATGGCCACGGGAATGGTGCGCAGCGCCATGGCGACACCGGCCGGACCGGTGGTCTCCTGGCCGGGATAGCCCTGCGCGATGGATGCGCGCTCGTCGGCTGCACGGCCGGCGATGCCGCCGATGCGCACGCTGTTGAGCACGAAATCCGCACCCTCGATCGTGTCCTCCAGCGAGGTAGCGCCACGCAGGCGAAGGTTCCCACCAAAACGGCGAACCACGGCCTTGCCGAGGTCGACCATGATCCGCAGTCGCGCCGGGTCCGGGTCGTACAGCACCATTTCAGCCGCGCCGAGTGCCTCGGCGGCCTCGTTGACGCCAAACACCACCAAGGGCGAGCGGACACCGCCGCCTCCGATCAATGCGATCTTACGATCCGTACGTTTGCTCACGAAGGGTCCTCAATTGGGGGGAATGGGGAAGCGATTGGAGGGCGCCGGCCGCGGTCGTGCACAGCGCGCCGCAGATGCAGCCGCGCTCGACACACCCGTCGATGGACTCGCCATCGAGCAGGCCATCGATGACGCCCGCGTCGAACGCGTCGCCGGCACCGGTGGAATCGAGCGCAACGATACGAGGCGCAGGCACGTGGCGCAGGCCGCGCTCGTCGGCGATCCAGGCGCCGCTGGCGCCCTGTTTCATCACGGCACGGCCGATGCCGGCGCCGATCGACCAGGCTTCGAACGACGAGGGTTCTTCATCGCCGCTCAGCAGTGCGGCTTCCTTCGCATTGGGAAGGAACAGGTCGACGTCGCGAAGGCTCGACCGGTTGGCGGGATCACGCAGCCAGCCGGGGCTGTAGCCCACATCAAGCGATGTCGTGCAGCCGGCCTGGCGCAACAGCGGGAGCAAGGTCCCGGCCAGGTCGCGGGGCAAAGGCATCGCGAAGTGCACGTGGCGTGCGGCGGCAAGGTCGGCAACGATTTCCGGCGATGCAAGCAACTCAGGAAGCGCGCGGTTCACGCCAGGGTACGTAAAGAACGAACGGTCCTCGACCGTGGAGACGCTGACCGTGATGCCGGTGCCGTCGCTACCGATCCGGATGCCCTCCATGCTCACGCCGAACTCGCCAAGGCGGCTTTCGAACCAGTCGAGGTCGGCCTCGCCGATCAAGCCCACCAGGCGTACGCGACGGCCCAGCCGCGACAACGCGCAGGCGGTGTTGATCGCGCCGCCACCGAGCTCGCGCAGGTAGTTCTCGGCGATAACCTCCTCGCCGGGGCCGGGCCATGTGGGAAACCCGCTGAACACGTGGTCGGCAAAGATCTCACCGACCACGGCAACGTCCCACGATTTCAGGGTTGCGGGAATGGCCACGTGCGGGACCTCCGTGCTTGCCACAGGAAAAGAAGGGTGCCGGCGAGCACCGCACCGACGGCGGTGACGATGGACGACGTGCCCGCCGTCGCCACGAGGTAGAGCCAACCGATGACGCTCACGACGATCGGCAACGGATACAGCGGCATACGGAAGACATCCGCGTCGGCGCGGCGCTTGCGCAGCGCGACGACGGCGAAACATTGCGCGATGTACTGGAACAGGATCTGCGTGACCATCAGCGTGGCGATCAGATGTTCCAGCGAGAGAAAACACGCCGCCGCCGAGGTCACGCCGACGAACAACAACGACACCGTGGGGAAGCCTCCACGCGGATGCAGCCGGGCAAACACCGCGAAAAACTGACCATCGGCCGCCGCCGCATAAGGCACGCGCGAATACCCCAGCAGGATCACCAGGGCAGAACCCCAACTGGCGAGCAGGATCAGCAGCACCGCCAGCGTACCGCCCGTGTGTCCGTGGATGGCCTGCATGAAATCCGCGACGACCGCTTTCGAATGTGCCGCCTGCTCCCAGGGCAACACGCCGAGGATGCTGAGGTTGAGACCGAGGTAAAGCACGGCCACCAGCGGAATCGAGACGAGCACCGCCATCGGAATGGTGCGCCGCGGTTGCTTCACTTCGCCGCCCAGCATGCAGACGTTGTTGTAGCCGCCGTAGTCGTAGACCGCGATCAATGCGACCGCACCCAGCCCGAGCCAGAAGCCGTGCGACGAGTCGACATGCGCCTGGAAGAAGTGACTGGCGATGGCCATATCGAAGTGCGTGATCCCGCTGAACACGATCCACGCACAGGCCACGACCACGATCGCTGTCACGAACACGGAAAGCCGCTGGATCTGACCCACCTTGCGATAGAGCACGGCCGTGTTCACCAGGCAGAGCCCCGCTGCGAGCAGCGCCCTCCCCGTCTCGCCCAGCGACGGGATGAGGAAGCCGGCGTACTGGGCGAAGCCGACGGCGGCGCTGCCGATCGACAGCGGTGCGGTGAGCAGCGTCTGCCAGAGGTAGAGGAAGCCGAACAGGCGCCCCGCCTTATCGCGACCGTACGCCTCGCGCAGGTAGTGGTACGGCCCGCCGGATTCGGGGATGGTGGAGCCGAGTTCGGCCCAGACCAGTCCGTCGCACAGGCAAAGCAGTGCGCCGGCGATCCAGCCGAGCAGGACCGAGGGGCCTGCCAGCGCGGAGAGTGCGATGGGAATCGTGACGAACGGACCGATGCCGATCATGTTCAGCACGTTGGCCGAGAGACCACCCCAGAAGCCGATCGCACGCGGGGGCTGGGTAGGCACGCCGGGCTCGCTCACGCTGGCGCGCATCAGGCACTCCTCGAGGCTTGCAGACTGTCGGCGGCGGTAACGACGGTCGCAGCCGATTCATCGGCGAAACCCCGCAGCCCCCGAATCCAACCATCATCCAGAGGAATCGGCCACGCCTCGACCTCGTGCAGCGGCACGTCATCGATCGACACTGGCCCGATCAGACCTTTGTGCTCCCCGATACGCGGGCCAAAGTTGATGTGCCCGAAGGTGTCGACAAGGACCTCGAGCGTACGTGTCGTGGCACCTGCGGACGCGTCCGGCAGCACCACATCGGGCTTCGAGTTCAGCGCCGGATGTTCCACGCGCGACACCAACCCCACTTCGTGACCATCGACATGGACAACGGCGTAATCGCGCACGTTCTCCAAGCGCAGCACCCGGCCCTTGTCGAACTGTTTCCGGTAAACGACAAGCCCCTGGTCCTGGCCGAACAGAATCTCGTTCGGTCCCGGCGATGGCAGGGTCACCTGCTTGCCAGGCAGGTTGTCCCACAGTGATGCGAATGGTAGCGGCGTCACCGGCGCGAAGGTCGCCGAAGGGGGTGCAGGTGGTAATGCCGGCGGCGTCACGCGCGTGGCATCCGCGATCACACGACGCAGCCGCGCGTACTGATCCGTCGGACGGCCACGCTCGTCGACGGGCGCGCCGTAGTCGTAGCTGGTGATCACCGGCTGGAACTGCGAACCATCGTCTTCGGCGTTCGAGCCTGCGGTAAGCCCAAAATTCGTGCCGCCGTGCACCACGTACAGATTGAACGAATAGCCGGCACGCATGATGTGGCGCAGGGTCTCCTCATAGTCCTTGGAAGCGAACGTCGGCTCGCCCCAGTGGGTCAGCCACCCGGGATAACCTTCACCCACCCATACGGGCGACTCGCCAGCAAAGCCCCTGCCCTTCAACAGATCGGGCACGTCGGCGCCATCGAGCCCGAGCGCCGATCCCTTCGGATACGCCTTGCGCCGCTGCAGGTCCTTCAGGCCATCCGACACCGAGAACGGTCCATCCACGCCGTGCTCGCGCCAGATGTCACGCAACGCATCGAGATAGCCGATGTCGTCGGCGAACATTGAGTATTCATTCTCTATCTGCAGCATCAATACCGGACCGCCCGCTTTTGCCATCAGCGGCACGATGCGCGGCGCCAACGCGGCGACGTAACGCCGCACGGCCGACATGTACCGCGGATCGTCCCGCGTGCGCAGCCGCGTGTCGGGGTCGCGCAACAGATAAGCCGGTAGCCCGCCGTTGGTCCATTCACCGCAGATGTACGGGCCCGGCCGCAGGTAGACCCACATGCCCTCCTCCGCGCACAAGCGGATGAAGCCAGCGACATCCCTGTTTCCGCTTTCGAAGTCGAATACCCCGGGCTCGCGCTCGTGGTGATTCCACATCACGTAGATCGCCACGGTGTTGAGCCCCATGGCCCGGGCCATACGGATGCGATGGCGCCAATGCTCCTTAGCGATCCGTGCCGGATGCATCTCCCCGCTGTGCACGCGGAACGTCTCGCCGTCGAGCAGGAACTCACGCTGGCCGAAGCTGAAGGCATGCGGCCGTCCGTCCGGCCCCACCGGGGCGAGGGCCGGGGCAAGCGACGCCGCCCACCCGCGGCCGGCGAATGCCAGCGGGGTGAGCAGCGACAGGGCAAGGAAACGGCGTCGTTGCATGCTCAGAAGTTGTACTTCACGGTCAGCAGGGTGGTCCTTCCCGCATCGACGATATCCGAATTGGCCAGGCTGTTCCTGCCGATGTGCGACCAGTACGAATACTGCTTGGTCAGGTTGCTGACCTGCAGGTCGAACTGCAGGCCGTTGGACATCGCATACCCGAGATGCAGGTCCACGCGACGAATCGGCCGGATCCACAGGTCGTCCCACGGACTGTTCTGGTTGAGGAAGTCATAGGTCGACAGGTAAGAGCCGGTGTAGTGGTAGCTGAGGTTCACCGAGAAGCCGTACTTCTCGTAGAACAACTCCGCGTTGGCCATGCGCTGCGGAGCCGACTGCAGTCGCTCGTTCTCGAATCCGTCGCGCCCAAGGTCCACCTTTGAGTTCTGTCGTGTCGCGTTGACACTGAAGCCCATGCCATCGAACGGTGCCGGCAGGTTCTGGAACTTCTGCCGATACGTCGCCTCGAGGCCGACGACGCGACCATCGCCACCGTTGGTCGGCGTCTTGGTCAGCACGGTACCCACGCCCGAGGTGTTCGGGTCGGCCTGGCCGCCGCCGCTGTCGTAGATGTAGTTGCGCAGCTTCTTGTAGTAGCTGGCCAGCGAGACGTAACCGCCGTTCTGGGTAGTCCACTCCGCCCCGAGGTCCACGTTGGTGGCCTTGATCGGGCTGAGGTTGGGGTTGCCGGTGGTGATCGTGGTCACCCCGTCGGACACACTGATCTGCGAGCCGCCACCCAGCTGCACGAACGCAGGACGCGTGTAGCTCTGCCAGATAGCACCGCGGTAGACGATGTTGCCGTCCGGGCGGTAGTTGATGAACAGGCTACCCAGCGGTTCGTTGTAAATGGTGTGGTTGTTGGAGAAGTAGCCCGGCAGCTCGTTGCCGTCGGCGTCCTGCGGGGTGGTCCAGAAGGTGTTGCGAATCGAGGTGTGTTCGAAACGCACACCCGGGATGACCTCCCACGGACCACTCTGGAACGTCGCCATGGCGTAGGCCGCGGTGACGGCCTCGGTGCCACGCATCGTGTCGCAGTTGAAATTGTTGTAGTCGAGCTGGCTACAGGTATCCAGGTCGCCGGGCTGCAGGTTGTTCGCGATCAGCGAAGCGACCGCCGAGCGGCTGATCTGCGGTGTTGTCCAGTCGAACTTACCCGGGAAAATCTGGTTGTAATAGCCCTTGATAATACCGAGATCGTTGAGCGTGGTCGTGCCGTCGTTGATACCGGCTGTCGAATAGTCGCGGTCGGTGAACTCACGCGAGCTGTCGCTGTACTACATGCCGAACTTGATCGACTGCAGCGGACCGTCTTCGAAGTCGTAGCGCAGGTCGAGCTTGGCACCGCCGCGCTTCTGGCCCGAGCGGATGTCGGTGACCTCGCCATAGTCGTTGGCGTACATGTTCTGCAGGTTGTTGACCGAGTTCAGCAGGCCCGGGGTCAGCGACGGATACGGAAAGCCATGACTGCCATAGGTGAGCAGCGAGCTCTGGTTGTACGCGAAGTTGTCCTGCGAATACTTGTCTTCACGGCCGTCGATCTCGACGTGGTTCGGGCGATCGTTACGACCGATGCTCCAGAACACATTGGGCGAGATGGTCCAGCCACCCGCGGTCTTGTCGGCGCCCAACTGGATCGTCGCCAGATCGGCCCGCTCGGGATTGGTTTCGTACCAGAAGCGGTTGGCAATGCGGCCGATGTTCGGACTGTAAACACCCGGCGTGGACGTGGGAACGTAAGTCACGTCCTGCGGCAACAGCTGGTTATACGTGGTGTTCTGCTCGGTCAGCGCATAGGCATACGTCATGCGCGCGTAAGCTTTCAGCGTGGGATCGACGTTCCAGTCGAGCGAAATATTGCCGCCGTAGCGACGCTCGAAGCCGGACGCCACGCCGACATTGGTACCCAGGCTGGTCAGGTTGTGCGCCGGGTCGTAACCGGGCGCATTCTGGCCGTCGGACGTCGCGTGCAGGAAGGCCCAGGAGCCGTCGTTCGAGGCACTTTCCGCCGCGCCGATCTCGCTATTGGCGATATTGCGATAGTCGTAGTAACCACTGACGTACACGCCGAACTGCTTTTCCGAGCCGAACTTGCCCTGCAGTTCGCCGGCAAGGCCACTGCCCAGGCCGCTACCGCCGTAATCCCGCGCACGGCTTTCCACGCGCCCGCTGGTAGTCACGCTGCCGCTGAAATCCTTCTTGAAATCGAACGCGCTAGGCGTGCGAAAGTCGATCGTGCCACCGATGGCGTCCCCGTCCATGTCGGCCGTCGAGGTCTTGTTGAGCACGATGGTCTGCAGACCCGACGGCGGCAACAGGCTGAGCTGCACGCTGCGGCTGTACGGCATGCCCTGGGCGACGTTGCTGCCGTTGACAAGGTTGACGTTGTACTCCGAAGGCAGGCCGCGAACCGAGGTAAACATGCCCTCGCCGCGCGCCGCACCGTCGATACCACCGAAGTAGCCCGAGCCCGTGGTCGTCACGTTCACGCCCGACATCAGGCCCAGCGCCTCGGCCACGTTGTGCACGGCGGTGTGCTGCAAATCCGCCGCGGACAGCACGTCCACGGTGTTGATCGAGTCCATCCGCATATTGGTGGCGTCGTAGCGGTTAGCGACGACACTCAACGCCTTCATCTGCACGGCCTTGTCTGGCTTCGGCGGCGTCGCCTGGCTGTCGGCCGCAGGCTTCGCGGGCGACGTGGGTGGCGGCGGTGCCGGTGTCGCATCCTGCGCAAACGCCGACCCACCGAGTACGGCACATAAGGCCACGGCCAGACACTTCTTGTTGAAACCCCTATCGATACCCACGACTTACCCCCACCCCGAGATGCTTTAGGAAGCACGCGCGACATTGCGCCGCGCGATGCGCAGTTCAGCTGACCAGCGGGTTCGTCGCGCGGCCCGGACGGAATGGATCACACACGCCAGCGTTAGCGGGCGTGCGAAAACATCACGACGGGCGGTTGAACGTGCCGATCAGGACAGACGGACGATCAGCGGGAGGTTTGCGGCGGAGAATAGCCAGCGACGCACTTGCCACGCGAACGCAGGGCGCTCAGCTTGGCACGTGCGAGGATCGGCAGGCCGTCGGCCATGACGAGCGCGAACGGACGACCTGCGAAGGCGCAGCTGGCGTTTTCATGTGAATTGGGGCGACGCATCGTAGCGGTCTGTCCGTCATTCATCGCGAGCTGCGAATCGGCATACCGTGTGGTTGCCGGAAGGGTTACGCGAACGGACGTCCAATCGAACGCCGTGCGTGATGCAAGATATAGCGTACTGTAAAAAGGGCGTCAACTGCCAAAAATGCATAGGCGACAGCTTGTTGCATCGCACCAGTGACGAAAGACGTGCAGACGCAAGAAGTCGCGAAGGCCTGTCAGGCAGAGACGCGCGCCCAGGCGCAGCGTCTCATCACGGTTCGCCCCGGCGACGGCGCCGCACCGTGTACAAGGCGCGGTCCGCTTCGGCCAGGGTCGATTCAACCGACGTCCCGGCCGTGTGCGCCGCGCATCCTGCAGTGAAACCGCACGGCGCGGTATCCGCGCCGACGGCCAAACGTCCGGCGAGTGCATGGGCGTCGCTGATCGCGCTTTTGGGTAGCACGACAAGGAATTCATCGCCGCCCAGCCGGATCACGTAGTCACCGGCACGGACATGACGCTGGAAGAACGTCGCCATGGCAACCAGGACTTCATCACCGCGCTGGTGACCGAACGTGTCGTTTATCGCCTTGAACTTGTCCAGGTCCAGGGTGACGCACGCCCACGGCACGCCGGGTTCGATGCTCTCCATGTACTGGGCAAGAAAGCGCCGGTTGTAACAGCCGGTCAACGCGTCGCGGATCGACCATTCGCGAAGGCGCTGCTCCTGGAGAACTTGTTCGGTGATGTCCTGCGCGTGACCCAACACCTGCGTTTCGCCAGCATGCGTGTCCACCATGTTGTGGTACTGCCATACCCGCTGCGTGCCATCCCGCGCAACGAAGCGCAGGCGACCCGCGTCGGTACCGCGCGCCTGGATGCGTGCCAGATATTCCGGCACACGCGCCGCGTCGCGTGCCGTCATGAGTTGGCCCACGTGCATGCCGAGCATCTCGGCTTCCGAATAGCCCAACGACTGACACGCCGCTGGATTAACCGTCAGCAGCCGGCCTTCGAGGTCATGAGTGCAGATCAGGCCGAGGCTATAGGTGAACAGGCTGCGGAAGCGTCGCTCGCTGGCGATCAAGGCATCGATGTCCCGGCGCCGCTCGGTGATGTCCTGGAACGCGCCAATCAGACGCGAGGCCCTTCCCTTTCGCTGCTCGACCGCTCCCTGCGCGCGCACCCATATTTGCCTGCCTGTGGCGGTGGTCATGGGCAACTCGAGGTCCCAGCCCTCCCCTTCCTCGATGCCACGGAGCACCGCTGCCTCGAGCACCGTGCGTACCTCAGGGGCGTAATAGCCAATCGCCTCTTCAAGGGTGGGTTCGTGATCGGCCGGCATGTCGTGGATGCGGCAGGTCTGCGCGGTCCAGCGGAGAGTACCGCTTGCCAGGTCCAGCTCCCATCCACCGACCCCTGCGAGCGTTCCGATCTGGTCCAGGAAATCCTCGCTGGTCCGGACTCTCCGGCGAAGCTTCGCGATGACGGACAACTCACGGGGCATCTCGTAATCCCGACAGAAAGGCGTCTGGCGACGCGCGATCCGGGAAGGCTACCTCGAAGATATGAGGGTGGCTAGCTTGTCGCCCGATACGACCTTCTCGCCCGCAACGCCTACCTTCCCATACGCCGAAGCACGCCGTCCCGTTGCACGTAGTGATGGAACAGGGCGGCCAACGTATGCAGCAGGACCAGTGCGGCGAACACATTCGCTGCAAGTCCGTGCCATGCATTCACGCTGAGGATCGTTGCCATATCCTGCTTGCCCGGCACGATCAGAATATTGAACAGCGGAAAGCCATGCACGATGGTATTGGCGAAGCCCAGCGCAAGCACGATCCCCAGTACGACATACAGCCCGACATGGACAACCTTTGCGGCGGCACGCTCGACCGGTGTGCCCACGCCAGGTAGTCGCCTTCCCCGGCGCCATCGCCATGCGATGCGTGCGACGAACACCCCGGTGATGCAGACGCCGAGCAAGACGTGGACCGACCAGATATCGACACGCAACGGACCACGCGCCATAAGCCCCGTCGTGCGACCTATCAGCCACTGGACGGTCACCAGCACGGCAGTCAGCCAGTGCAGGACGATCGAGGGGCGGTCGTAACGTTCTTGCATGGCAATGCTGGGATCAATGAACAAATTCAGTCTCGACAAGAATCGTGACTTCGTCGGCTTCCAGGGGAATCCATTCGCCGACCCCGAAATCCGATCGCTTGAATGTCGCCTCGCCAGAAAAGCCCATGCGTGTCTGCGCGAAGCCGCGATAGACGACCTTCAGGCTGACGGGCTTCTTTACACCGTGGAAATCCAGCACACCATCGACAGTTACGTGATCGCCGACAATCTTCGTTATCGCGGATGTGAAGGTGATGGACGGGTATTTATCGGCTTCAAAATACTTCTCGGCGATTCGCTTGTCGAAGGTCGGGTCACCCGTGCTGACCGACTTCGGGTCGATGGAGATCGCCAGTTTCGAAGCGGTCGCTGACGTGGGGTCGTACGAGAATCCGCCGCTCACGCTATCGAAGCGAAGGGTGTAGCGCGACAGATCCATGTGGGCAAGTTTCGCAGTCACGGACGTGTGATGTGGGTCGAGCTTGTACTCCCCTGCCGCCGCGGCCCTGGGATCCCTGGTTAGATTCAGGTTTTTGTACTGCGACGCGGCGCTCGCGTCTTCCGCTGGCTTCTTATCGGTCTGGGCGATGACGGCGACCGGTGTCACCGAAAGGAATGCCAGCAACGCGGCGGAGGCGATCTTGAGCGGAGTCATCTTTGGGTCCAGTAGCGGGGAGACGGGTCGTCACTGTGACCACCCTAGTCCGTCCGGGCCAAGGCGTCACCCCAACTTTTGGCTGCGGGCGCTCTTATTTCATCCGGGCACAATGCATCAACGGAACGACCCGTCGATGGGATCGCCGTATCATTACCGCCATGAAACGCATCGGCTTCCTCTCATTCGGTCATTGGACCGACTCTCCGCACTCAGCGACCCGGTCTGCGCGCGACGTGCTCCAGCAATCGATCGATCTTGCCGTCGCGGCGGAGCAGATCGGCGCTGACGGCGCTTACTTCCGCGTCCACCATTTTGYCAATCAGCTGGCATCGCCC
>NZ_JBFUIT010000187.1:0-7918 GCF_056401735.1 Luteibacter sp. P4_D7_3 | reverse complement strand
GGTGTGGTCGATATCGAAGGTAACGACAGTTCCATTCTGGGTGACAACGAACTTGTAATAATCCGTCTGGCCGTTGGTTGCCTCCGCGCTGATAGTGATCGACGGGTTATGCGAGGCATCCGTGATGTCGGGATCCGCCGATTTGACGAATGTGGTTACGGCTCCCGGACCATTCAAAACATAGGCAGAAGCGGCCGAATTCCCCGCACTATTTTTGCCTACATCGTAGACATTTGCCGTCGCCGGAAGCGCCGGATCCGTGGCTCCGTTGATCGTCACCGTTACCAGTTTTGCTGTTCCGTCCGCCGTCGTGACGGTGAACGTATCACTCAGCTGGCTGCCTGCATTCAGCGCATTGACGGTCGGATTGGCGTTGTCCAGCGCATAGGTCCAGTGTCCGGTGGCATCCATGGTGTAGGTGCCGTAGCCGTTGGCGCTCGCGGTCGCCGTCGTCACAGCGGTCCAGGCGTCATTAGTGCCGTCGACATCGGTCGAGTTGAGATCACCGGTCGCGGTTGGCGTTCCAGTGTTGGCGCTGGTCGCCTCCGTCACTGTACCTGTCCCCACGCCGCTGACCACTGCGGCGTCGTTGACACCGTTGATGGTGATCGTCGCCGTTGCCGTCGAGGTTCCGCCATGACCATCGCTGATCGTGTAGGAGAAGGTGTCCGTCTGGACGTCGCCAGCATGGAGCGCCTGCAACGTCGTGGAAGACAAAGCGTTGTAGCTGATCGTGCCGTCGTTGTTCAAGGTAACGGTGGCGCCGGCGGCACTGTTGGTAACGGAAGTCACCGTCAGGGTGTCGCCATCGGCATCGGTGTCGTTGGCGGTCAGCAACGTGGCCGCGAACGTCTTGGTAACGTCCTCGGATATGCCACCGTTGGTGATCGCGCCACCGACTTCGATCACATAGCCGTTGGATCCGCTGCTCGAGCTCGTACCGTCATTCCACCAGCCGTCCTTGCGGGCGAGAAGATAGTCTTCACCAACGCCCCAATTGTCGTTGGGCTCATAAACATAACCAGGGACAGCGGCGAGAGGCCAGGAATTGAAGCCCGATGCGGTGCCTTGAACGCCATTGGCGTCGACATTCGTGGTTGTCCAGAAAGTCGTGCCGGCCTCCGGGCCCGTGACCCATTTCCAAACACCTTCGGTTCCGGCGTCAGACGCGCCGAGCCAGTAGAACTTGTTGGCTCCCATCAGCGATTGAATAAAGGTGTTCTCTCCGGCGCTGGTAACCGTCGCCAGATAGCCGCCCGCACTTTCCGCGTTATTCACAGCCGTCGACCAGCTTACTTGCGAATTGACGACCTTGTAGTAGTGACCGTTATCCGTGTTGAGCGACCAGCCCGTGCCACTTGGAGCAGGGGTCGCGCCGCCGCCGAACGACAGCGTATCGTTTACGGCAACCGGCGCATGGTTGTTGGTGATGACGGTTGCCGTCGCACCGCTGGTGACCGTCTCATTGAAGTTCTGGCCGTCAACATAGGTGGTCTGGACTGATATCTGGTGCCCAACATCGGCGGAAGTAAGAGTGTAATCCGCCGTGGTCGCACCGAACGCGGTGCCGTCACGCAGCCAAGTGTGGACGACGTTGCTCGCGGCGCCGTCCGGATCGGAACCCAGCGTGGCGTGCAGAACATCGCCGACCGTCGGCGGGGTCGCCGGAGTGCTGTCGGAAATCGAGATCGTTGCCTGGCCGTCGTTCACCGCCGTGATGGCAACCTCGATCGAACCGGTCGAAACCAGGGTATCGGTGTGCAGACCGTCGGTGAGCGTGGCGCTGTCAAGGACCGTCGCAGCAACGTTCAGGTTGAAATTGCCGGCGAAATCGTGCGGCGGTGTCATCGTCAGGCCGGAGGTATTGACCCCGGCGGCATCGGTGATGACCCAAACCGCACCTTCGAGCGCGCCTTGGCTGAAGGTCGCACCGGCCGGGAAGCCCGACAGTTCGACCCGCGTCACCTTTTCCGACCCGTCGGTGTCGCCAAGGGCAATGTTGAGCGCGATGTTGGCCGCTGCGTCTTCAGCGCCGAGACCAGAACCGGAAATCGTCGCAGTATCAGCCACCGGCCGAATATTGACCGTGATGGTTGCCGAAGCCGTGGCGTTTGCGGCGCCGCTGCCGTCGGATACCGTATACTGGATCGTGGTGATACCGCTGGCGTTGGCGTGCGGCGTGTAGACCAGGTCCCCGTTGGAGTACAGGAGGCCGCTGCCCGTCGGCCCCGACGTGATGGTCGCCGCGGTCGGATGCAGAGTATCCCCGTCGACATCGGTGTCGTTGGCGAGGATATTGACGCCGGAGAGCGTATGGTCCTCGTCGACGAAAAAGACGTCGTTGTGCGGGGTCGGCGTATCGTTGACCGGCGTGACCGCGATATTGAAGGTGTCCGAAACGTCGTTCAAACCGTCGGTGGCAGTCACCTTCACATCGAAGCTGCCGTTGTAGTTCAACGGCGCAACACCGCTGAAAGTCCCTGTCCCGGCGTCAAAGTGCAACCAGGCCGGCAGTGCCGAACCATCGCCGAGGGTTGCCGTGTAGGTCAGTGCCGAGTCGATGTCCGAGAACGTGCCTGCCGGAACCTGGAAGGAAATCGTGCCTTCCTCCGCAATGCTCTGGTCGGCAATCGGCTGGACGAGAACCGGCGCATCGTTCACCGCTGTGATGGCAACCTCGATCGAACCGGTCGAAACCGCGGTATCCGTGTGAAGGCCATCGGAGAGCATAGCGCTGTCGAGGACCGTTGCTGCCACGTTCAGCGTGAAGTTGCCGTTGTAATTGGCCGGCGGAGTCATCGTCAGCCCGGTGGTAACAACCCCGGCAGCATTCTCGATGACCCAGACACCACCCTGCAACGAGCCCTGGTTGAAGGTTGCACCGTCCGGGAAACCGCTCAACTCAACTCGTGTCACCTTCTCGGAATGATCCGTGTCGCCAAGAGCAATATTGAGCCCAATGGCGGCCGCACCATCTTCGCTGCCGGAGCCGGAGCCGGAGATGGTGGCGGCGTCCGCGATCGGACGGATATTGACGGTGATCGTACCCTGGCTCGTGAGGTTGCCGTCGGAGACCGTATAGCCGATGACCGAATAACCGCTCTCGTTTGCCTCCGCGTGATAGGTCAACGCGCCGCCTGTCTCCAGCGATGCGGATGCGGCCGGGTTCCCCCCAACCGTTATGTTGCCAACCCTGATGAGGGTATCGCCTTCGRCATCCGTGTCGTTCGTCAATACGTTGACGCCCGAGAGGGTGGTGTCCTCGTCGATGAAATAGACGTCGTCATGCGCCACCGGTGCATCGTTGACCGGCGTCACGGTGAAGTTGAAGGTGCCGGTGCCGGGTGCCGAGTTGTCCTCGTTGCCGTCCTCGACCTTGACCGAGAAGGATGCGGTCGGACCTTCCGAACCGTCATGGGTGTAGGTGATCAGGCCGGCCTTGAGTTCGGCGGCGGTGAACGAGGTCGCCGAAGCTCCGCCGTTGGAAATCACCCCGTGCGTCACATCGGAGACCTGCAAGACCACGCCGCCGTCGACATCGTCCGGATCGGTATAGCCGAGTTCGGCGAAAGTGAGGACGTGGCTGCCGCCTTCGGCGACCACCCCAGTCAACGTGCCGGCCAATACCGGCGCGTCGTTGATGGCGATCATGTGAACGGTCGCAACCTGCGGCGCGCTATCGGAAACCCCATCATTGACCACAACGGTCAGGGTGCGGTCGATCGAGGTATCCGGGTTATCGCTGTTGTCCTGGTAGACGATGTTCTTGAGGATCGTCTCATAGGTGGCGATCGATGCCAAACCGGTGACCGACAGCACGCCGGTGGTTGAATTGTAGCCGACGTTCAAGCCCACGGCGGCGGCGGTTGCCGTCGCGTTGAGGAAGAGCGTCTCGCTTGCTCCATCAAGGTTGTGGGCAAGCGTCACCGTCATCGACTGCAGCGTCGAAGAGTCGACGTCTGCAAGACTTGCCTGCCAGGCGAACTGCTGCGGTGTCTGTTCCGTGGCGTTGGTCGCCGCACCGTTTCCGCCAGCCGCGCCATTCAGGTCGATGACCGTGGCGTCGTTGGTGCCGGTGATCGCGATGGTCAGCGACGCAGTCGAAGTCAGGCCATGGGCATCCTTCATCCCGTAGGTGAAGACTTCGCTGGCGTGCGTGTTCTGGACAAGCGCCTGGGTGTCGGCGTCATTGTTGTCCAGTGCATAGGCATAGCTGCCATCCGCATGGATTGTCAGCGTACCGTAGGTGCCGGCAACCGTGACATCGCCATTATTGCCGGGAACGGCCGTCAATCCGCCGCCGGCGAACTGGATCGAGGTGACGGTCCTGGTGTCGAAGATATCGGCGTCGGTATCGTTGGTCAGCACATTGCCGGTTGCCGAAGCGTCGCCGGCCGTGCCGTTGGCGATGCCGCCGGCCTCGATTACCGGATCACCCGCATTGGTGTCGGCAATGGCATGCGGCGCATCGTTGACCAGCTCGATGGCCTGCACGGTGCCGCCGTTGCCGTTGTTCTCACCGGCAAAGGTRAACTGCTCGATGTTCTTCGCCGTCGCCACGACGGTGCCGCCGAGGCTGAAGGAGAAGGTGCCGTCGGAGGCCCGAACGATGTCGTAGTCGGCCCATTTGCCGGCCAGGATCATCGTGTCCACGTCGCCGCCAGTGGTGTCGTCGGCGTCGGTGACGACCACCTTGGTGCCGGCAAGACCGGCCAGGTTGATGACGTCGTCGCCGGTGCCGCCGGTGATGGCGATGGTCGAAGGTGCGATGGCGGTGCCGGAGAGATCGCCGACATTGATCGTGCCGCCGCCTGCATGCAGGGTGATCTCGATGCCTTCGATTTCGTCGGCCCGCACAGTCGTTCCGCCGGTGCCGCTATAGGTGACCAGCACGTCGGGCCGATCGTCGGCCGGCGCAACATTCTGCGGGTCCGCCAGGGTCGATTTGCCGATCGTGAAGGTGCGGCCCTCGGCATCGCCGGCGATCTTGAGGACGTCGTAGTCCGGGAAGATCGRGCCGGTTTCCGTGCCCCCGTCGATGACGTCGGCACCGTCGCCAACCTTATAGACGAAGGTGTCGTTGCCTGTGCCGCCGGAAATCAGGTCGTCGCCCTTGCCCCCGATCAGCGTATCGTCGCCGTCTTCGCCATACAGCTTGTCGGCACCGCCGCCCCCTTCGATATGGTCGTTGCCGCCACCAGCGAAGATGATGTCGTCGCCGGCGTCGACCGGGTTCGGGTTGCCATCGTCTTCGCCATAGAGCCAATCGCCGCTGGAGCCGCCATAGATCAGGTCGTTGCCGCCTTCGCCCTTGGCCGTACCACCGCCATTGCCGAGGACGAGCACGTCATTACCGGAACCGGCATAGAGGTTGTCGCCAACATTGTCATCGCCACCGATGAGAAGGTCGCTGCCTGCACCACCGAGAAGCGTGTCGGAACCTGCGCCGCCTTTGAGGATGTTGTCGTTTCCGTCACCGGCCAGAATATCGTCGCCGATACCGCCCGTCAGGTTTTCGATGTCGACAAGCGTATCCGTTCCGACCGCATCATTGGCGCCGTTGCTATCGATTGCGCTGTGGGCCGGAATAGCGGCCGGCCAAGTTGCGGCGTCACCCAGGTTGGCGAACACACCCGTCGTCAGCGACGAGTAGTCTGCGGTGTCGCCGCCGAAAGCCGAAGCGATAATCGTTGCGGCGTCACCCGATGCAGGGTTGGATGGCCGGTTGAAGCCAACGGCACTGTTGGTGCCGCCGTCGAGCAGATCGTCGCCCTTGCCGCCGACCAGCATGTCGTTGCCGTCTTCGCCATAGAGCTTGTCGGCGCCAAGACCGCCCCAGATCTTGTCGTTACCGGCACCGCCCTTGAGAATGTCGTTGCCGCCGAGACCGGAGATCAGGTCGTTGCCCGTGCCGCCGTTGATGATATCGGCGGAATTCGAACCGCCGAGGATGTCGTTGCCGTCGCCACCTTCGATGGTGATCGGTCCGCCGTCCGCAGTGGAGCCCGCAGCCAGAAGAATGACGTCATTGCCATCGGTGCCGACGATCTTTTCGACGCCGGAGAGATAACCGGGAGCCGTGCTGTAATCGGCCACGAAGCCCGATTTGCCGTCACGCTCCAGGATGATCGTGTCGTATCCTGCGCCACCGATAACCTGGTCGGCAGTGCCGGCAAGACCAGCGATATTGACCGCCAGCAGGCTGCCGTCACCCAGCTGAATGTTGCGGGTGCCGGAACCGGTCACATCCGCGCCGAGGACGAAGGTGTCGTTACCTTCACCGCCGTCGAGAACATCGGCTCCGAGACCGCCATCCAGGTAATCGTTGCCACCATTGCCGGTGAGCTTGTTGGCCTCGTCGCCGCCGATCAGCACATCGTTGCCGGCACCACCCAGGGCATCGACGATGCCCGAGACGCTGTCGATACCAATCACTTTGTCGATCACGGTGGCACCGTCGGTCGCGGTGTCAGCTGTAACGGTCTGGCCGCCGACCATGTGGGCAGCACCGTCAAGGTTGACGAAGACGCTGGTGGAAAGGCTGGAATAGTTGATCGAGTCGATCGAGCCGGCGGCATCGACGCGAACGGTCACCGTCGAGGTGGCGGCGTCGCCGTCTGCATCGGTGGCGGTGAACCCGAGGGCCAGATCGAGATACTGGCTCGTCGCATTCGGCGCCGTATGGTCCAGCGGCTGAAGCAGCGAGAAGGTGTAACCGCCGGTCGCAGCATTGAGCAATGCTGTAAAGACGATATGGTCCAGCGCCGGCGGGTTGGCAGAGCCGGTGAACCCGGTAAGCACACCACCGATGACGGCGATCGTCACCGGATTGCCGTTCGAGCTGAGCGTCGTCACCGACGCTCCGTTTTGATCCTTTGTCGCGACACTTCCAGTGAAGGAAAGCGTACGCGCGCTGCCGGCATCCGCACCCCAGGAGAGGCCTGTCAGGGCGGCGGTGATGGTTTCCGAGCCGCCTTCCTCGACCGTTCCGATGGCATTGGGGCCGGCCGTCGGCACGCTATCGGTGACGGTGACGATCAGCTGGTCATGGAGCGCCACGCTGTCGCCGTCGCCATCGGTTACCGTGACGGCGGACGAAAGGTCCAGCGCCAGCGAACCGTCGCCGTCGGTGAAGGTAATCGAATGACCATTGTTGACTGTTGTAGAGCCATTCGGCGAACCTACACCGTCAAGATCGAACTTCGTCTGGTTCGGGACATTGCCGACATTCACATACCAGGTGGTGTGGGCCGGGATGTTGAGAACATAGTCCGTTCCACCGGGGTTATTGTTGTCCAGCGTCCAAGTGACTGCGGAATTGCCAGAATTGCTGACGCGGATAATCGCGTCGCCGTCCGGCATGTGTCCCACGAAGGCGAGATCGTTGCCGCCGACATCAGCGACAGCCGCATGACTGCCGGCAGCATCGAGAGTAGCAGCCGGGATCGACACGCCATCGATAACCACGCTGTCGGTGTGGTCGAGCGGGCCGGTCTGCGTAAAGGTGTAATGGCCGGTGGCCGGATCGACGCTGAAGGTGAAGATCGTCGCCGCACCGGCTTTCGCCACCAGGGCATTGCCGACAACGGAATAGGTAAGCGCGACACCGCCGGACGTCAGCGAAGTCAGGCTGGAGGACAGACCGGTGGTTTCAACCGAGTAGCGGCCAAGACCGTCAGCGCCCGGCGATACCAGGGCGGAAAGCTCGCCTGCAATCGAACCGCCTGCGGCGCTTTCGGTGATCGCGCCGGTGCCGATCACACCGGTGGAAACCGGCGTGTCGTCGTTGACGACGATATTGAGGGTGCCGGAGGAGGTGTCGCCGTCACCATCGGTAACGGTGACGCCGATCGACAGGGTCGTGTTCTCTTCGGTGGTGCCGGCGGTCGGATGGACGATCGGCGCCTCGGCGGTGAAG
>NZ_JBFUIT010000186.1:0-7939 GCF_056401735.1 Luteibacter sp. P4_D7_3 | reverse complement strand
CCCGCACACGGTGCGGCCGCTCAGCCCGCGTTCGTGGCGCAACGTCTCGCGGTCGAAGCGCGCGGGATCGAAACGAGACAGGTCGACGGCGTTTGGTGAGATCACCGACGGCGCGATGTCGCCGTAGGCCGCGATGGCCGCGTCGCGGAAGTAGGTGGAGATAAAGACCAGTCCGGTGGCGTGGCGCAGGCACCAGCCTTCGATGCGTCGCGCCAGACCCTTCATGGTCAGCGGTCGCACGCGATCGACCAGGGCGGAATCGTTGATTTCCAGCACCAGCGGGATGCCGCGACGACGGGCCAGCCAAATCGTCGCGAAGAGGAATAGCGAGTAACGCTCGTAGATCAGCTTCGGCGGGTGCGTGCGCCATGCGCGGCGCATGCGGGCCAGCGTGACGAGGTTGTAGAGCAGTTCGAACATCTCGAAGACCACGCCTGGCAGCTTCGTGACCAGGCCTGCGAGACGGCCGCGTCCGCCGGTGGCAGCCTCGGGCGCCTCACGTTCCGGATCGGCACCGGGGAACGACATGACCGATACGTCATGCCCCAGATCGCGGAGCGCGTGCACGATCCCGCGGATATGCACGCCCTCGACGTGGCGTCCGCGCGTCCGGTGGTGGTAGAGGATATTCAAGGGGCGTTGCCGGGCAGGGCGCCGAAGCGAATGCCCTGGCCGAGCCATTCCGGCAGCATGACGTCGAGCGCCTCGGCGGCCTTGTCGCTGTCATCGTGCATGAGCACGATGTCGCCAGCGGCGGGCGGGTCGTCGCGCAGGCGCGAGATGAGCGCTTCGATCGGGCGGTCCTGGTAGTCGAGGCTGTCGTACGACCAGTAAATGAAGCTGCGCTTGCGGCGCGCGAAATGCAGGAGAAGCTTTGCCCCGACGTATCCATGCGGGGGGCGCATCCGGTGGTGCGGCCGGTTGTCGAACAGGCGCAACAGCGCGTCGGTCCGGTACACCTCGTCGAGCTGCTTGCGCAGATCCATGTTGGTGAAGGACCAATGGCTGTAGGAGTGATTGCCGATCATGTGGCCGTCCGCCACGATACGCTGGACGATCTCCGGGTACTGCTCGATCTTCTCGCCGACCAGGAAAAAACTCGCCTTCACGTTGTGTCGTGCCAGCGTGTCCAGAAGCCTGGGCGTGTGCTGAGGGTCCGGACCGTCGTCGAAACTGAGATAACGCAGGTCATGGTCGCGCGTGCGCGTCAGCACGAGCGCCTCCGGCAACAAGCCGAGCAAGTCGTGTTTTTTCAGTTTCCAGTTCATGCGTTGGCGCCAAGATGTGCCGGTTCGCCGGCGGCTACGCGATGGAGCGTGTGCTCCAGGCGATCGATGTTCTCGTCCCAACGGAAGGTAGCCGCATGCGCGGCGATCACGGCGGGATCGAAATGACGTTCGAAGACTTCGACCAGGGCCGTGCCCAGTTCATGGGGCTGATGGACCGGTACGAGGATGCCCGCCGTCTCCGGCAGCACTTCCGGAATGCCACCGACGGCGGTCGCCACTACCGGTGTGCCGCAGGCCATGGCCTCGAGCACGACGTTCGGTACGCCCTCGTTGTGGCTCGGCAGGCAGAGCACGTCGGCGGCGCGAAACCAGTCGGCCAGCGCGGCGTGGTCCACGGCGGCTTCGAAACGCACGGCCGGCGCACAGCAGAGCGAGGCGGCGCGGTCCTCGAGGTTCGCTCGTGAGGCGCCGTCGCCAACATAGATCAGACGTGCATCGTGATGGCGCTTAACCAGCATGGGGAACGCTTCGATAAGGTCGTGACAGCCCTTGGTGGCTTTGAGGTTACCTGCGTAGAGCACGATGGGCACTTCGGCCGGAAGGCCTAGCCGTTGGCGCGCCGCGGTGCGATCGCCGCGGTTGAATACGCGGGTATCGACACCGTTGTAAATCGCTTCGACGGCTTCCGCGGGCGCACCCAGCTCGACGGCCTTGCGCGCGAGGGCCTTGCTTACCGCCACCACGGCGCCTGCACCGCGCAGGGCCGCACGAATTTGCGGGCGGCGCAGGCGGGCTTCGGCCTGCACGTTGAGATCGCTGCCATGCACCTTGACCACATAGGGTATGCCTAGCAGTCGCGCTACCCAGGCACCGGCAACCGCATCGGGAAACGCCCAGCTGGCCAGCAGTACGTCGTAGCGCGCGGCGCGCAGTTCGCGGCCGCGCTGCCACATCACGCTGGCGAAGAAGCAGAAAGCGTTGAGGAAGCGGCCAATGCCCGGCGGGTGATAGAACGTGAAATGGTCGCGCTTGACGCCCGGGACGTTCACGGTGCCCTGGGCGCCGGCCATGCGTTCACGGAAATCGACGGCAGTGAGGACATCCACCTCGTGGCGCTCGGCCAGCCGCTGGAACTGCTGGCGATTGAAGGTGCCACGGCGCGGATCCCACGGCGTGGGGAACAGGTTGGTCAGGACCAGGATCTTCATGAGACCGCCTCCATGTCGCCAAAGTAGAGCTTTCCATACCGCGTCGCCATGGCTTCGAGCGAGCCATGGGTTTCCACCCACTGACGCGCCGCACGGCCGAACGACGCGGCGCGCTGGGATTCGTGGAGCAGGCCGAGAATGCCGCTGGCCAGGGCGGGTGCATCGGCCGCGGGGACCAGTCGTCCGGTGGCGTCGTCGCGAACGATCTCTGCATTGCCACCGACGTCCGTGGCGATGATCGGCAGGCCGGTCGCGCAGGCCTCGAGCAGGGCCATCGAGTAGCCCTCCGTGATCGACGAGAGTACGAACAGGTCGAAACCCTGCAGCAACTGGCGTACGTCGTTGCGGTCGCCGAGGAAATGCACGGCGCCGGCCACGCCCTCATCGAAGGCGCAGGCACGCAGGGTCTCGCGCAGCTCGCCATCGCCGACCAGGACGAGGGCGGTATCCGGGCGGCTCTGGTGCACCTCACGGAAGGCGCGGATGAGGCTGGCCTGGTCCTTGGCCCAGTTGAGCCGGCCCACCGTGCCGATGATGCGCGTGCCCGTGGGGATGTTGAGCATGCGTGTGAGCCGCTCGTGCATCGTGTCCGAGGCCAGATCGAAGCCGCCAAGCACGATACCGTTGGGTACCACGCAAGCCTTCGCCGCCGGTACGATGCCGCGGTGCACCGCATCGCGGCGCGCGGCCTCGCAGACGGCCACCACGGCATCGGTCGCCTTCATGGCGCGACGGAACAGCCATTCGCGGCGACTGGGTTTCTGCTGTCCGCCCATGCCGTGACGTGTATTGACCACCTGGCGGATGCCCATGCCGGCCGAGGCGAGCACGGCCTGGTAGTGCGCCACCGCATTGTGTGTATGCAGCACTTCGGTGTGGTGCGCGGCAATGTGAGCGCGGGCGCGGCCAACGGCGCGAAGGTCGAAGCCGGGCTGTTTGTGGCAGGCGTGCACCGGGATGCCGAGGCCATCCAGTTCGCCGGCGAGCGAGCCGCGCTCGAACAGGCAGACCACCTGCACCTTGTGGCCGAGGCGCCGTTGTTCCGTGACCAGATCGAGCACCATCCGCTCCAGGCCGCCGCGATTGAGGTTCTCGACGAAGTGGGTGATGTTCACTCAGTCAGCTCCGAGACGGTGACGCGCAGCTTGCCACTGCGGGTCAGCGGGATATCGTCGACGAAGTGGCAGTGCAGCTCGGCGCTCTCACCGAGCACCTTGGCCACTTCATGGCGGATGTAATCGAGCGATTCATCGTTGAATGCATCGCCACGCACGATCGACAGGTCGAGCCGGTCGAGGCGGCGCTGTACCAGCTGAAAGCGTGTCAGGCCCGGCACGTCCTTGAGCATGTGCGGGAAGAATTCTCCCGGCAGGACGTGGCCCGCGGGTGTACGAATGGCGTCGAGCTTGCGTCCGTCCACCGATGCCAGCCTGGGCAGGCCGCGACCGCAGGCGCAGGGTTTGCCGTCGGCGTGGGTGGCCATGTCGCCATTGACGTAGCGAATGAATGGCATGCCGTAGTTGTAGAGGTCGGTGATGGCGATCTCGCCGCTGCCCGTCGTTGTCGGCTTGCCATAGGCATCCAGTGTCTCGACCACGAGATGGTCCGCGTTGACGTGCAGGCCGTCGCGGTGCTCGCACTCTGAAGCGATCAGCATGAACTCGCGGCAGCCATAGGTATTGAAGGCCGGCGCGCCGAAGGCGCGCTCGATGATCTCCCGCTGGAACGGATGCAGGGCCTCTGCCGCACCGATGATCGACGCGGGGGAAGCCACGCGGCGGTTGTTCGCCAGCAGCCACTCGGCGAGCCGCACCAGCGGGCCGACATAACCGACGATGACTTCGGGACGGTAGGCGTCGATCGCGTCGGCATAGTCGGCGAGGTTCGATTCGCTCATGCGGAAGCTGTCGAGCAGCTTCCGTGCGAACACGGTGTTGTAGAGGCGGTCCTTCAGCTGATGACTCGCGCTGGGGTTACCTACGGGCCCGCCCCAGAGAAAGAGTGTGCGTCGACCCATGCGTGAACCCGCCCATCGATAGCCACGCCACATCACGGCGACGCGGCGGTCGTTGCTCTCGCGGGTGAAGCCAAAGCGCAGCGGTTCGCCGGTCGATCCGCCGGTGGCCTTGTAGCCGAGGCCGGCTTTCAGCGAAGAAGCTTTCAGGTCGTCGGCATGGTTGCGGATGTCGGCTTTCGTCAGCACCGGCAACTGCGCGAAGTCAGCCATGCTCCGGATGTCACGCGGTACGATGCACAGCGCCGTCCAGTGCTCGCGGTAAAACGGTACCTCGCGGTAGCACCAGTCGAGCAACGCCTGCAGGCGCTCGAACTGCAGCGCTTCGATCGCTTCGCGGCTGAGCCACTGGTCGCTCTCGTAACGTCGCATATGTCGCGGCGTGCCACGTCGACGCAGGCCGCCTTCGTAGGCGGGCCAGATGACGTTACGCAGGGCGGATTCGTAGAAGCTCATACGGTTCTCAGCAGCACGGCGACGAGAACGAAGAGGGCGGCGACGCTACCTGCGGCGGCGGGTACCCAGCGCCATCCACCGTCGGAGAGACGAAAGAAGGGCAGTTCCGGCCAGCGCTTGCGTGCGCCGATGTAGTGGCCCGCGACCATGGCGGCGATCAGGTACAGCACCACCATATAGCTGCGGCTGAGGAAGAAGGCGGCGGCGAACAGGCCGCACAGCGAAAGCAGCAGGGTGAGTGCGATCTGCTTTTCCATCACCCACTCCGCTTCGACCCTGGGGTCTGTGCCGGGGACGCGCACGTGGCGGAGGATGGTGAGCATCATCCAGAAGCCGTAGCCGACGAAAGCGAGCCAGAGCACGAATCCGACGAAGCCGGTTTCGGCCAGGACCAGCACGAACGAGTTGTGCGCGGTGAGCTCGTTGTATTCGGTGAAGTTGCCGGCGCCCACGCCGAAAGCGGGGTTGTCGCGGAACATCTCGAGGCCGGCGTACCAGGCATCGACACGCCCGGCCGCGGATTCCTCACCCGCGTCGAGCTCGTCCATGCGCGAGGAGACAAGCTTCATGGCGGTCAGGCCGACCACGCCGAGGATGCCCGCCACCACGATACCCTTGCGATACCAGACGTAGCAGCCGGCGATGATGAGCACGGCGAGCAGGGCGCCGCGCGAGTTGGTCAGGACGATGCCGTAAAGCAGGAGCATGGCGCTTCCCAGCCAAACGGGGCGCATCATCCCGGTGCCGCGACGGCCGAGAAAGACCGACATGGGCAGGCAGGCGGCGAACAGCAGGCCGAGGTCGTTCGGGTCGTTGAAGATGCCGACGTACTGGATGCGTCCACCTTCGCTCAGTGGGATGCCGGTCCAGCCCGTACCCAGTCGCGACTGTTCGACGCCGTGTAGGGCGAGCACGGCGGCACAGGTGACGAATACGCCCATGGCAACGCGGACGCGCTTTTGCGTGTTACAGGCTGCGCCGAAGATGAAGAAGGCAATCACGACCGGACCGAAGCGCGCGAGTTCATCGATCGCGCCGCCGGTCCAGCCGTTGGTGACCTCGGAGATCATCAGGATGAGCAGGAAGGCGGGAAGAATGAGGAACTGCGGCGCGGCGAACGTCTTGGTGTTCGAGAACAGCCATGACGCAAAGGCGAGCAAAAGCACGACGGGAAGAACGGGCACGTTCTCCAGCCCGGGCAGGTAGTCCTGCGGCCGGATGATCGTGAGTACCACGTAGAGGAGGATCAGAGGGAACATGCCTGTTCCTTGGGGCCATTCGCCTCATGCGCCGGCGTGGGGTAGCTCATCAGCTGCGGCAGGGCGAGCATGGCGGCGAACCAGCCCGGGCCCATGTTGCTTTCGACCGGAAGGCGGTAGAGGGAGTAGCGATTCTCGGAGGGCTCGGCATTGGTCCCGCAGATGTAGCTGCATGCCAGCTTGAACCCCGCGTTGCGGGTCGCCGCGATCACCGCGTCGTTGTATGCACGGTCGCCACCGACGGGGTAGGACATGAGGATCGACGGGTTGCGAAGCTCGCGGTCGAGCGTGGCTTTCGACTCGCGAATCTCGCGCTCCATCTCGTCCGGTGGTAACCGGGCGAGCATGCGATGGTGCACACCGTGGGAGCCGAACTCGAGGCCGGCCGCTTCCATCTCGCGCACCTGGTTCCAGGTCATGGGGCGACAGTCCACCGGCCGGGCGTGGGCCGAGGGCATGTTCCACTCGGACTCGAGGCGGTCGGTCATGGCGGTCTGGCCCAGTGCATCCAGCCATTTCATCTTCAGCAGGATGCTGCCGGCGATGCGTCGCCGTGAAGCGCGGTCGGGCGGAAGCGGAACGTCGATCTGCAGATCCGGGAGCACGAGGCGAGGTGCACTGGTGGTCAGGATCATATGGACCAGCCAGTCGTAGGCATACGGCTTGCCGCTGTCGATATGTCCGGTGGAGAGGAAGAAGGTGGCCGGCACGCCCAGCTCGTCGAGGATCGGCGCGGCAATGCGATAGTTGTCGTCGTAGCCGTCGTCGAAGGTCACGGCGACCGTGTCCGGCGGCAGTGCTTCGCCGGCATCCAGCGCCGCGACGATGTCCGTCAGGCGCATGGGCCGGAAGTACTTGCGCAGGCGTAGCATCTGCTCGCGGAACTGGTCCGGTGGCGTGCTGATCAGTTCGAGGTCGAATTCGTAAGTATCCGGATCGGGCAGCGGCATGATGCGGTGATAGGCGAGGATGCGCAGGTCACGCTGCCACCAGGCACGCACCCGCTGCAGCGAATGYAGCAGGCCGCTGGAATAGCAGAGTTCACCGAGACGGCCACGGATGCCTGGAGCGCCACCGTTCATATCGATCACCATAAGTGCAGCCTTCGATTGCGTGCGAAGGCCAGCAAGGCCTGCGCCGCGAAGAGGTTGAGGTAGAAGAACGCCACGGCGATTCGCAGGGGAAGCAGGCGGCCGAGTGCGGGGCGCAGGCGTGCGAGGCCGACCATCAGCGCACCGGCGACGAGACAGCAGAAGGCGAAGGCATACATCGGGTGCCGGGTGAACAACGCCCCGGTACTCACAGTGAGTGTGAGGATGAGCCAGGGCGCGAGCAGCCGGAGCAGCTTGTGACTGACAAAACGCAGCCAAAGTGGATTGCGCCAAGGCAGGAGCAGCCAGGGTGCGAGCTGGATCAACTGGTAGTTGCCCGCCAGCGTGCGGATCTTGCGGCGGCGTTCGTCTTCGGGCACCTGGGAGGGCTGGTCCCAGGCCATGGCGCGCGGTTCGAAGACCACGCGCATGCCCTGGGCGGCCACGCGCATCGGGACAAGTACATCGTCGAGGACGGTACCTGGGGGGATCGGTTGGAACAGGGAGCGGCGCATCGCGTAGAGCGCCCCGCTGACGCCGATGGTGGACCCGGAGCGGCTCTCCGCATGACGGATGCCTTTCTCGTAGCGCCAGTAGAAATCGACGCCCTGGGCGAACCCCGTACGCACGTTCTCCATGTGCAATTCACCACCCACCGCGCCGACAGTGGGGTCGGCAAGGT